>JBKPMQ010000237.1:0-6211 GCA_046732235.1 Actinomycetota bacterium | reverse complement strand
ACCTCGCCCATCTTGTGGGTGCGGCCGGTGTAGTAGAGGATGCGCTCGGTCGTGGTCGTCTTGCCGGCATCGATGTGGGCCATGATGCCGATGTTCCGGACCCGGTCGAGCTCCTCCATCTTGGGCACGCGGGTGCCCGTTCTGGTCTCTGTAACAGACATTCTGCTAGTGCCTCACCACCGGTAATGGGCGAAGGCCTTGTTGGCCTGCGCCATCCGGTACATGTCGTCTTTACGCTTGAACGCGCCACCCTGCTGGTTGGTGGCGTCCAGGATCTCCCCGGCGAGCTTCTCGTAGGCCTGCTTCTCGCGCCGCTGGCGCGAGAAGGTCACGAGCCAGCGCACGGCCAGCGTCCGCGCCCGCCGCTGCGGCACCTCGATCGGCACCTGGTAGTTCGCGCCGCCGACGCGGCGCGAGCGAACCTCGAGCACCGGCGTCACCGACTTGATGGCGCGCTCGAGCACCTCGACCGGGTTCTGCCCGGTCTTCT
The DNA here is from genome assembly GCA_046732235.1 of Actinomycetota bacterium. GTDB lineage: Bacteria > Actinomycetota > Thermoleophilia > Gaiellales > JAICJC01 > JAICJC01. Next base: position 5,721 of record JBKPMQ010000237.1, on the reverse strand, counting down.
GCCCGACCGACTCGAGCGCCTTGTACACGATGTTCTCGGCGACCGACTTCTTCCCGTCCTGCATGACGCGGTTCACGACCTGCGTCACCAGGACGGACTCGTACACGGGGTCGCGGAGCAGGGTCCGCGGGGTGATCTCGGCACGGCGCGGCACTACGAGCTCCTCTTGGCCCCGTACTTCGAGCGCGCCTGCTTGCGGTCGTTGACACCGGAGGTGTCGAGGGCGGCGCGGATGATCTTGTAGCGGACGCCCGGGAGGTCCTTGACGCGGCCGCCGCGGATGAGGACGACCGAGTGCTCCTGCAGGTTGTGGCCGACGCCGGGGATGTAGGCCGTGACCTCCATCTGGTTCGTCAGGCGCACGCGGGCCACCTTACGCAGGGCGGAGTTCGGCTTCTTCGGCGTGACCGTGTACACGCGCGTGCAGACGCCCCGCTTCTGCGGTGCGCCGCGCAGGGCCGGCGTCTTGGTCTTGCCGACCACTTTCTGGCGGGGGTGTCGCACGAGCTGGTTGATCGTAGGCATACGCTGTGGAAGCTCCCGGTGTCCGAGGGCAGACAGGGAAGGCCGCCCGGAGCGGCCGCGACGGCGAACACTAGCACAGGGCGGAGTCTCCCGACGTGTACCCGGGAACCGGGGTCAGACCCCGAACGGAAGCGCAACAGACGTGCAACGGCCGCCGTTCGGGGTCTGACCCCGGCCTCGGCGACGCCGGTGCTTTACGCTTTGCGGATGCGCTGCCAGGCCTGCCTGAGCGAGAACCGGGAGGGGCGGCGCTTCTGCGCGAGCTGCGGGGCCGAGCTCGTGCTCGAGTGCCCCGCCTGCGGCGCGGCGAACGAGCCCGGCGACCGCTTCTGCGGCGCGTGCGGGTCCGCCCTCGTCTCCACGGCAGCCCTCGCGCCGGAGCCGCCGGCCACCGAGCGGCGCATGGTGTCGGTGCTCTTCGCCGACCTGGTCGGCTTCACGGCGCTCTCCGGCCCTCGCGACCCCGAGGAGGTGCGCGAGCTCCTCTCCAGCTACTTCGACGCCGCCCGGCGCACGATCGCGCGCCACGGCGGGACGGTCGAGAAGTTCATCGGCGACGCGGTCATGGCCGTCTGGGGCGCCCCGGTCGCCCAGGAGGACGACGCCGAGCGGGCCGTCCGTGTCGCCCTCGAGCTGGTCGACGCCGTGCGGGCCCTCGGGGAGCACACCGGGACCGCCCTCGACGCGCGCGCAGGCGTCGCGACCGGCGAGGCGGCGGTGACCGTCGGCGCCGTCGGCCAGGGCATCGTGGCCGGCGACCTCGTGAACACCGCCTCGCGCATCCAGGGCGCCGCGCCGCCGGGCGGGGTCTACGTCGACGAGACCACGCGCAGGGTCACGGAGGCCGCCATCGTCTCGGAGCCCGCGGGCGCGCACGAGCTCAAGGGCAAGCCCGAGCCCGTGCCGCTGTGGCGGGCGCTGCGCGTGACGGCCGCCCGCCGCGGCGTCGGCCGCAGCCCCGGGCTCGATCCGCCGTTCGTCGGCCGCGAGCGCGAGCTTCGCCTGCTGAAGGACATCTTCCACGCCACCGAGGGCGGGCACGCGCACCTGGTCACCGTCTCGGGCATCGCCGGCATCGGCAAGTCGCGGCTCGCATGGGAGTTCGAGAAGTACGCCGACGGCCTCGCCGACGAGGTGCTCTGGCACCGGGGCCGCTGCCTGTCCTACGGCGACGGGGTGGCGTTCTGGGCGCTCGCCGAGATGGTGCGGATGCGGGCCCGGATCGCCGAGGACGAGCCGGCCGACTCCGCGGATGCAAAGCTCGAGGCGGCGGTCGCCGAGTGGGTGGCCGACGCCGGCGAGCGGGAGTGGGTGCTCGGGCCCCTGCGCATCCTGCTCGGCCTCGCGCAGGCCCCCGAGGGCGGCCGTGAGCATCTGTTCCCGGCCTGGCGGCGGTTCTTCGAGGCGATGGCCGAGCGGCTGCCCGTCGCGCTCGTGTTCGAGGACATGCACTGGGCCGACGAGGCCCTGCTCTCGTTCGTCGAGTACCTGCTGGAGTGGTCACGCGACCACCGCATGTTCGTCCTCGCGCTGGCCCGCCCCGAGCTCGCCGAGCGGCGGCCCGGGTGGGGCGCGGCGTCGCGGTCGTTGACCGCGCTCGGGCTCGAGCCGCTCACCCGCGAGGCGATGGCGGCGCTCGTGTCCGGGATGGTGCCGGGGCTTCCCGAGACGGCCGTCTCCCGCATCGTCGCGGCCGCCGAAGGCGTGCCGCTCTACGCCGTCGAGACGGCCCGGATGCTGCTCGACCGCGGCCTCGTCGTACGCGTCGGCGACGGCTACGGCGCCGACAGCGAGATCGCCGATATCGACATCCCCGAGACGCTCCATGCACTGGTCGCCGCCCGCCTGGACGGCCTCGCCGACGACGAACGCCGTCTGCTGCAGCAGGCAGCGGTGCTGGGCAAGTCGTTCTCGCCCGAGGGGCTGGCGGCGGTGAGCGGGGTGCCGGCCGACCATGTCCAGGCCACGCTGCGGGCGCTCGCGCGCAAGGAGCTGGTCGCGGTGCAGACCGATCCCCGCTCCCCGGAGCGGGGGCAGTACGCATTCGTCCAGGACATCGTCCGGACGATCGCCCGCGACACGCTCGGACGGCGGGAGCGCAAGCGCCTGCACCTGGCGACGGCCGATCACCTGACGAGCGTGGGCGGCGACGAGCTGGCCGAGGTCATCGCCGCGCACCGGCTGGACGCGTTCCGGCTGCTCCCGGACGATCCCGACGCTCCCGACCTGCGCGACCTGGCGCGGGCGGACATCCTGCGCGCGGCCGACCGGGCCGCCTCGATCGCCGCGCCGGCGGAGGCCTACCGGCTGGTGATGTCGGCGCTCGAGCTGACACCGCCGGGCGGCGAGCAGGCGAGCCTGCACGAGCGCGCCGGGCAGCTCGCGCTGAGCAAGGGCGACGTGCCGGAGGCCTACGACCGGTTCACCCGGGCCGTCGAGATTCACGAGGCCTCCGGGGACCCCCGCTCGGCCGCGGGCGCCCGCGCCCGCCGGGGCGACGCCAACTTCCTCCTGGGCCGCCCCGGCGAGGGCGTCGCCGAGATGGAGGAGGCGTACGCCGTGCTGGCCGCCGGGGAGCCGAACGCGGACCTCGCGCGCCTGGCGGCGCAGATCGGGCGCCTGACCGGGATGGCCGGGGACGTGCCGCGCGCACGCGAGCCGCTCGAACGCGCGATCGACATCGCGGAGGCGCTGGACCTGCCGGACGTGCTCTCCGAGGCCCTGAACACGAAGGGCCTGTGGAGGATCACCTCCACCCACCGGCGCGAGGAGGGCCGCTCGCTCATGCTCGGCGCCCTGCGCGTCGCGCTCGACGGCGACGTGCCGCAGTCGGCCATGCGGGCGTACTTCAACCTCTCCTTCGAGCGCGAGGGAGTGGACGACTACGGCCACGACTACGACCGCGAGGGCCTTGCGATCGCCGAGCGGACGGGAGACCAGCAGTGGCGGCGGAGCTTCCTCCTGCACCTTGCCTTCTCCGCAACCGAGCTGGGCGACTGGGACGAGGCGCTCCGGCTGGTCGCGGAGGTGGAAGCGTCGCCGGGCGCCGAGAGCGACGTCTTCGCCCAGGCCATCACCCTCAACCGGTCGATCGTGCTCGCCCGGCGCGGTCAGATCGCGGCCGCCGGCGACTCCCTCGCCGCCTGGCGATTCGACGAGTCCGACAGCGACGACCAGAAGCGGGCGATTCTCTCGTGGGCGCGGACCGAGCTGCTCGCGGCCCAGGCCCGCTACTCCGAGGCGGTCGCCACGGCGCACGAAGCGGTTGCGATCCACCAGTCCATGGGCTTCGGACATCCCGCCGTCAAGGCGGCCATGCTGCTCGAGACGTGGTGCGGGCTGCGGGCGGGCGACCCCGGCCCGGCCGAGGAGGCGCTCGCGCGGTTCGCTGACGATCCGCTCGCCCGCCATTCGGCCCGCATTCGCGCCCATCTCGCGCTCCTGCGGGCCATGCTCGCCGGGCCGGACGACGCGGCGGCAGCCCACGCCGTCTCAGTGGAGGCAGCCCGGACGGCCGGCGCCCCATGGCACCTCGCCATGGCGCTGACCGAGCAGGCGAACGCCGGGGTCGACCGCGGGGCCGCCCTGGACGAGGCGGCGGCGATCCTCGAGCGGCTGGGCGCGCAGGCGGCCCTCGAGCGGCTCGCCGCCCCGGCGCTGCGCGACGCGGAGCAGGCAGCAGGCTGACCCGGGGTCAGACCCCGAACGAAACCGTCACGGAAGTGCAACGGCCGCCGTTCGGGGTCTGACCCCGGTTGGCAGGGAGGGGCGCGCCGTGGCGCGCCCCTCCCGTGCTAGTCCTCCTCGGGCACCGGCGGGATGAACGGCGGCTCGGCGCCCGGCTTGGGCGTCAGGTCGATCTCGCCGGTCGCCCCCGTCTGGCCGTCGCCCCCGACCAGCGCGTCCGTGTAGACGGGTGGCTCGCCGAAGTCCTCGACGTAGAACCGGGGAGCATCTTCGGACGGCTCGATCGAAACCGAGCGGTACTCGCGCAGCCCGGTCGAGGCCGGGATGAGCTTGCCGATGATGACGTTCTCCTTCAGACCGACCAGGTGATCGGTCTTGCCCTCGAGCGCCGCATCGGTCAGCACCTTGGTGGTCTCCTGGAACGAGGCCGCAGAGAGGAAGCTCTGCGTCGCCAGCGAGGCCTTGGTGATCCCGAGGATGAGCTGGGTGTAGGTCGGCCGCTCCTTCTTCTCGGCCTTCAGCTGCCGCATCGTGCGCTCGAGCTCCGGCCGGTCGACGAGCTCGCCCGGCAGGTACTCGGAGTCGCCCGAGTTGTCGATCCGCACCTTCTTCAGCATCTGGCGCACGATCAGCTCGATGTGCTTGTCGTGGATCTCCACGCCCTGGCTCTTGTAGACCTCCTGCACCTCGGCGACGAGGTAGCGGGCGGTCTCGGTGTCGTCGCGCAGCTCGAGCACCTCGACGGGGGCCAGCGGGCCCTCGTTCAGCGGGGTGCCCGCCTCGATCACCTCGCCCTCCGACACTCGGATGCGCGTCCGGCGCGGGAAGCCGTACTCCTTGGCGTCCCCGTCGCCGTCGCCGGTCGGGGTGATCGTGACCGTGTAGCCACGCTCGCCCTCGTCGATGGCGACCCGCCCGGCCACCTCGGAGAGCGTGGCCGCCGCCTTCGGCTTGCGGGCCTCGAACAGCTCCACCACCCGCGGCAGGCCGTGGGTGATGTCGAGGCCGGCGACGCCGCCGGTGTGGAAGGTGCGCATCGTGAGCTGGGTGCCCGGTTCGCCGATCGACTGCGCCGCGATGGTGCCGACGGCGTCGCCGATCTCGCTCATCTTGCCGGTGGCCATCGACCAGCCGTAGCAGGCCCGGCACACGCCGATCTCGGCCTCGCACTTGAGCACCGTGCGCACCGGGATCACGATGCTCCTGTCGTCGCCGGTCGCCTGGGCGATCTCGCGCAGGCGAGCGCCGTTGATCTCGTCGCCCTTCTTCAGCGTCAGCTTGCCGACCTTGGTGTCGGAGGCGACGACGCGCCCGATCAGGCCGGACCGGTTGGCGGCGCCGTCCGGGGTGCGGGCCGGCACCAGGATGTTGCCGTCCGTGCCGCAGTCGAGGCGGCGGATGATCACGTCCTGGCTCACGTCCACGAGCCGCCGGGTCAGGTAGCCCGAGTCGGCCGTGCGCAGCGCCGTGTCGGCGAGGCCCTTGCGGGCGCCGTGCGTGGAGATGAAG
>JBKPMQ010000236.1:0-4751 GCA_046732235.1 Actinomycetota bacterium | reverse complement strand
GCCCACAGGAGCCCGACGCCGTCGGTCGTCTCGCCGCGCAGACGGCCGTCGCGGACGAGGACGGTGTTCACCGACCCGGCCCGGCGGGCCTCGTCCGACGCCTCGTCGCAGTGCTCGAGCACGGCCTGCTTGTGCGGGATGGTGACGTTCACGCCCGCGAAGCCGCCCGGGTCGAGCCCGGCGATGAACGCCGGCAGGCCGGACGGCTCGACGTCGATGGCGGTGTACTCCCAGTCCAGGCCGAGGGCGCGGTAGGCCGCGGTGTGCATCGCCGGCGAGCGCGAGTGCCCCACCGGGTGCCCGATCACGGCCGCCCGGCGGCGGGCCTGCTCAGCCGCCATGCGCGACGAAATCCTGGTAGCTGTCCGTGAAGTACTGGGCGGACTTGCCCGGGATCGCGACGTAGTACAGGTAATCCGTGTCGGCCGGGTGCGCGGCCGCCTGGAGCGCGGCCAGGCCGGGATTGCAGATGGGGGTCGGCGGCAGGCCGTGGTGGATGCGCGTGTTGTAGGCCTCCGGATCGTCCAGGTCGGACTGGTGGATCGTCGCCGTCCACGACCCCAGGTGGTAGAGGATGGTCGCGTCGATCCCGAGCGCCATGTCGCGGTGCAGGCGGTTGTAGATCACGGCCGAGACCTTGGCCCGGTCCCCCGGAACCCGTGCCTCGCGCTCGATCATCGAGGCGATCCGCAGCACGTCGTACGGCGTCAGGTTCTTCGACCGGGCGTAGCGCATGTCGACCTGCGAGAACGCGTCGCGGAAGGCGGCCAGCTGCTGCGAGACGAGCGTCGCGGCGGACTCGTGGGGCCGGATCTCGTACGTGGCCGGGAACATGAACCCCTCCATGTTCACGTGGTGGCCGAAGCCAGCCGGCGGCGCGGCTGCGCGCGCCGCCTTCGCGTACGCCGACTTGCCGATGCCGACGCGGGCGACGGCATCCTCGATCTGGGTCAGGCGGTAGCCCTCGGGAATGACGAGCCGCGCGTACCCGGCCCCCGGCCCCGCGTTCAGCTTCGCGATGATGGCGTCGTACCCGGTGCCGGCCTTGAAAGTGTAGGTGCCGGCCTTGAAGTTCGAGCCTTCGGCCTGGGCCTTCACGTAGTCGCCGAAGCGGCCGGCGTCGTCGATCACGCCCCGGTCCTGCAGCACCTCGGCGATGGCGGAGGCGTCGTCGCCCGTCGGGATCACCACGGTGATGGCAGGCCCGTGCGGATCGGCCGCGGGCGCCGTTGCCGGGCTGCTCGCCGTGTCGAAGACCCAGCCGCCCGCCCTGACGAGCCCGACGACGGCCGCGACGAGGATGAGGATCAGGATCAGCCGGCGAGCCTGCGCAGATACCCCTCGAGGAGGTGGGCGGCGGCCACGGCGTCGTCCCTCCGGCGCGTCCCAGTGGGGCCGCGCTCGGCCATCGCCGTCGTGAACCGCTCGTCGTACGTCTCGATCGGTATCGGGCATCGAGCCTCCAGCTCGTGGATGAAGTCCAGCGTCTCCGCGGCCTGACGGCCGTGCTCCCCCCGGAGCGTCAGCGGCATCCCGACGACGATCCTATCGGGCTGGAGCTCCGCGATCCGCCGGAGCATGTCTCCCATCCCCTCCTCGGAGCGGACGCGCTCCACCACCGTGAGCGGCCGGGCCAGCACGCCCGTCTCGTCGCTCACCGCAAGCCCCGTGCGCGCGCGGCCGTAGTCGACCGCGAGCACCCTCATCCGGAGGATCCCCGCAGCTGCTCCCGGATCCGGTCCGCGGCCGCCTTGACCGCGGCGTCGAGCTGGGACGCGTCGGAGCCGCCTGCGCGGGCGAGCGCGGGCCGCCCGCCGCCGCCGCCCGAGACGATCGGGGCGACGTCACGGATCACGTCGACGGCCGAGAGGCCGCGTTCCTGGGCGCGTGAGTCGAAGGCCGCCAGGAGGTGCGCCTTCCCGCCGGCGTTCCCGCCCAGCACGGCGGCGGCCGGCGAGAGCCTGGCGCGCACCTTGTCGGAGAGCTGGAGCAGCCGGTCGGCGTCGGCGCCGTCGATGACGTCGGCGACGATCCAGACGCCGGACTCCTCCGAGGCGCGGTCGATCAGCCCGTCGTCGCCGCCGTTGACCGAGGCGGCGACGGGCGCCTGCCTGGCGGCCTTGCGCAGCTCGGCCTCGAGCTCGCCGACGCGGGCGCGCAGCCGGGCGGCCTCGGTCGCCTCGTCGCGCAGGTGCTCGAGCGCCCCGGCCGAGGTGAGGGCCTCGATCCGGCGCACGCCCTGCGAGGAGCTCGTCTCGCGCGTGAGCACGAACGCCCCGATCTCGGCGGTCGAGCGCACGTGCGTGCCGCCGCACAGCTCCCGCGACACCTCCGGGATCTCGACGACGCGGACGTGCTCGCCGTACTTCTCGCCGAACAGCATCATGGCGCCGAGCTCCCGGGCGTGCTCCTGCGTCGTCACGAAGATGTGCAGCGGGTGGTTCGCGACGATGTGCTCGTTCACGACCGCGCTCACCCGCGCAACCTCCTCGTCCGTCATCGGAGCGCCGTGGCGGAAGTCGAAGCGCAGCTTGTCCGGGCCGACGTAGGAGCCGGCCTGGGTGACGTGGTCGCCGAGCACCTCGCGCAGCGCGGCGTGCAGGAGGTGCGTGGCCGTGTGGTTGGCCATCGTCGGCCGCCGGGCTTCGGCGTCGACGTGCGCGCGGACGCGCTCGCCCGGATGCAGGTCGCCCTGCTCGAGCCGGGCGACGACGACCTGGTCGTCGTCCACGCGGACGACGTCCTCCACGACGGCGCGGGCGGACTCGGTCTCGATCCAGCCGTGGTCGGCCACCTGGCCGCCGCCGCGAGCGTAGAAGGGCGAGGAGCGCAGCTTGACCAGGGCGGAGCCGTCGCCGCGGTCGTGGAGGGCCCCCACCTGCGTCGTCACGTCCAGCCGCTCGTAGCCGACGAACTCGGCCGTGAAGTCGGTTCGCAGCTCGGACGTGTCCACCCGGCCGCCCGCGGCCGCGCGGGCCCTATCGCGCTGCTGGTCCATCAGCTCGGCGAAGCCGGCCTCGTCGACCGTCTTGCCGTGCTCGGCGGCGATCTCGACCGTCAGCTCGATCGGGAAGCCGTAGGTGTCGTGGAGCCGGAAGGCGTCGGCGGCGGGCACCTCGGACGACGTGCCGGCGAGCAGCTCGTCGAGCAGCCTGCCGCCGGTCTCGAGCGTGCGCGAGAAGCGCTCCTCCTCGGCCTCAAGCTCGGCGGCGACGCGCGCCTGCTCGCGGCGCAGCTCGGGATGGGCCTCGCTGAGCAGCTCGACCACGCGGGCGTGCAGGCGGGTGGCGAACCGGTCCTCGAGGCCGATCCGGCGCCCGTGCTGCACCGCCCGCCGGATCACCCGCCGCAACACGTAGCCGCGGCCCTCGTTGGACGGCTCGATGCCGTCGGTGGCCAGGAAGCTCATCGCCCGGCCGTGGTCGGCGAGCACCTTGAGCGCCTTCGTCTCGGCGGCGGTGCGGCCGTACTTCGCCCCGCTCCAGCCCTCGACCACCTCGATCAGGTCGCCGAAGGCGTCGGTCAGGTAGGCGCTGTCGACGCCCTGCGCGAGCATCGTCACCCGCTCGAGCCCGGCGCCCGTGTCGATGCTCGGGCGCGGGAGCGGCTCGAGCGAGCCGTCGTCGAGCATGTTGTACTGCATGAACACCAGGTTCCAGAACTCGATGAAGCGGTCGCAGTCGCAGTCCGGGCCGCACTCCGGCCGGCCGCAGCCGAACTCGGTGCCGCGGTCGTAGTGGAGCTCCGAGCAGGGGCCGCAGGGCCCGACCGGGCCGGCCTGCCAGAAGTTGTCGCTGCCCAGGCGCAGGATCCGCTCGGCGGGCACGCCGACGCCGAGCCAGAGGTCGACCGCCTCGTCGTCGGCCGGCACCTTTTCGTCGCCGCGGTAGACGGTCGCCCACAGGCGGTCGGGGTCGAAGCCGAAGCCCTGTGGCGAGGTGACGAGCGTCCAGGCCTGGTCGACGGCGAAGTCCTTGAAGTAGTCGCCGATCGAGAAGTTGCCCAGCATCTCGAAGAAGGTGAGGTGGTGGGCGGTGCGGCCGACCTCGTCGATATCGACGGTGCGGAAGCACTTTTGCACGGTTACCAGCCGCGGGCCGGGCGGCTGATCGAGGCCGAGGAAGTACTGCTTGAGCGGCTGCATCCCGGCCGTCGTGATGAGGACGCTCTGGTCCCAGTCGGGCGGGACCAGCGACCCGCTCGGGAGCTGCTGGTGCCCCGTGGCGGCGAAGTGGTCGACGAACCGGCGGCGGATCTCGTGAGAGCGCATCTGCGGGCCATTCTACCGGGGGGGTATCCTTCTCCCATGCACGGCGACGACACCCTGGAGCGGTTCGAGCATGCCCACGGCGGCGGCCGCGGATCGATCGAGCCCCTCGACCATTTCGTGCTGATCGAGCCCGTCGACGACGAGACCGAGACGCACGCCGGGCTGATCATCCCCGCCAGCAGCGACTCGTCGTGCGTCTCCGGCGTCGTGGTCGCGATCGGCGAGGACGTGCACGGCGTCGCTCCCGGCGACAAGGTGCTCTACCCGCGCGGCGCGGGCTTCGAGCTCTCGCCCTCCGGCGAGCCGAAGCGGCTGATCGACCGCCGCGAGCTGATCGCCCGCATCACCGACTGACGAGCTAGGTGCCTGGCACCGGGTATGCATGAATAAAAGGGTCTGTAAAAGGGGTCTGACCCCGTCTATTCACGTCTATTCACCGGCGGGCTAGAGCGCCTAGATGATTGATTCCACGCCCCTGTGA
>JBKPMQ010000235.1:0-21319 GCA_046732235.1 Actinomycetota bacterium | reverse complement strand
GGACGTGCGTCGTGACCGGCGCCGCGAGCGGCATCGGCCGCGCCATGGCCCTGCACATGCTGAACACGCACGGGTGGTCGCGGTCGACCAGGACGAGGCCGGCCTCGCGGCGGCGGCCGCGGCGGGCGCCGACCGCCTGGTCGCGGACGTGACCACGGCCGGCGGCCGCCGCGCGATCGCCGGCATCGACGGCGTGACGGCGCTCGTGAACGCCGCCGGCGTGATCCGCCTGTCCGCCATCGCCGACGTGAGCGAGGCCGACTGGGACGCGATCCATGCGGTAGATGCCGGACTATCGACCATCATCCGCCGTGCGGCACCGGCGGAAGCGCGCGGATTTCTCGCCGGCTACCGCATCGCGACGCCCGTCTCCGGGTCGAAGTAGTGCAGGCTCTCGTGGTGGACGGCGAGCTCGATCGGCCCGTTGGCGGACACCGGCTTGCGGGTCGCGATCCGGGCGGTGAAATGGGCGCGATCGTCGTCGGCGAGCAGCGTGCCGGCGTCGTCCTCGCCCCGCTCCGCCGCCGAGCGCACGGTGTCGCTGTCGACCCGGGGCGCGTCGAGCGGGAAGATCACGTTCGTCTCCGCGCCGAGGCCCTCGATCACCTCGGGCGTGACCCGGATGCGCGGCATGGCGGGATCGGGGGCCCGGTCGGGCAGCTCGAAGTCGGTCGGGCGGATGCCCAGGATCACCTCGCGGCGCTGGCCCCGCACGGGTGCCCCCTCGGGCACCGGCAGGACGATGTCGGCGAACCGCACCGAGTCGTCGTCGACGGTCGCCGCGACCAGGTTCATCGCCGGCGAGCCGATGAACGCCGCCACGAACAGGTTGGCGGGGCGGTCGAAGAGCTCCTGGGGCGTGTCGCACTGCTGGATCGTGCCGTTGCGGATGACGGCCACCCGCTGGCCGAGCGTCATCGCCTCCGTCTGGTCGTGGGTGACGTACACGGTCGTGACGCCGAGGCGCTCGTGCAGGCGGGCGAGCTCCGCGCGCATCGTGACGCGCAGCTTGGCATCGAGGTTCGAGAGCGGCTCGTCCATCAGGAACGCCTTCGGCTCGCGCACCATCGCCCGGCCGATCGCCACCCGCTGGCGCTGGCCGCCGGAGAGGGCAGAGGGCCGGCGGCGGAGATAGTCCTCGAGCCCGAGCGTCGCGGCCACCGCCTCGACCCGGCGGTCGATCTCGCGCCGGTTCACCCGCCGCAGCTTCAGCCCGAACGCCAAGTTGTCACGCACGGTCATGTGCGGATAGAGCGCGTAGTCCTGGAACACCATCGCGATGTCGCGCGCCCGCGGCGCGAGGGCGGTGACGTCCCGGTCGGCGATGTGGACGGTGCCCCCCGACACCTCCTCGAGGCCGGCGATCATCCGCAGCAGCGTCGACTTCCCGCAGCCGGACGGGCCGACGAGCACCATGAACTCGCCCTCGCCGATAGCGAGGTCGATGTCGTCGACGGCCACGACGCCGTTCCCGTACACCTTCGTGACTCCCTGAAGCTCGATGCCCGTCACCTGGCGAATCCTCCCACGGTCGGCACCCATTCGAGGCGCTTGACGCAGCGAATGCTATAGCGTTTACTTCCAGCCGAGGGAGAGTCGCGGCGCGCCCGCCGCAACCGAGGGAGGATTCTCATGACCAGTCTCACCCCCACCTGGCGACGGCTTGCGGCCGCCGCCACGGTCGTCCTGGCCGCAGCGGCCTGCGGCAGCAGCTCCGGGGGCGGGTCGAGCGCCGGGAACGCCAGCGGCCCGATCACGCTCACGATGTGGTACTGGGGCCAGCAGGAGGCGCACGGGCTCTCGACGTTCCTCGCCAAGTCGGTGAAGAAGTACGAGGCGCTGCACCCGAACATCACCATCAAGACGGTGCTGCAGTCCACCGACAACCTCATGCCGAACTTCGCCGCCGCGGCGAAGGCCAAGAAGGGGCCGGACATCGAATACCGCTGGGGCGGCATCTGGGCGCTGCAGGACGCGTGGGACGGCAACCTGGCCCCGATCTCCGACTACATCCCGGCGAGCGAGCGGGCGCACTACCTGAACTCCTCCGAGGACACCTGGGACGGGAAGCTCTGGAGCGCACCGTGGTACGTGCAGCCGTCGTTCCCGATCCTGTACCGCAAGGACGTCCTTGCCTCCGCCGGCATCTCCGGGCCGCCGAAGACGTGGGACGAGCTCCTCTCCGACTGCTCGACGCTGCGAGCGAAGGGGATCACCCCGATCGCCGGCGGCGTCAAGGACGGCTGGTTCGGCGGATGGCTGTTCTCGCTCCTCGGTTCCGAGTCGCTGGCGTCGATCGACGACCTGAAGCAGGCCGTCGCCGGCTCGAAGAAGTTCACCGATCCCGATCTGGCGGAGTGGTGGACGCGGCTTGGTCAGATGATCAACGCCAAGTGCTGGAACGACGACATCGGCTCCCTCGACCTGTACCAGGCCCAGCAGACCTGGGTCGACGGCAAGAGCGCGATGACGGTCACGGCCGGCACCGATGTGCGCAAGTTCGTGTCGCAGGTCGGCGGCTCGAAGGTCGGCGTCATGACGATGCCGAAGTACGCCGACGGGATCGGCGCCGGCAAGCTCGGCTCGACCTCGCAGACGCTCGCCATCACCTCGTGGTCGCCGTACAAGCAGCAGGCGGCCGACTTCATCATGTTCATGCACACGCCGGCCGAGCTCTCGCTCTTCTACAAGGAGACGGGCGCCCTGCCGGCCGACGACCGCTTCGACCCGTCCGAGATCGACGTGCCGCAGGTGAAGCAGCTGTACGACTACTCGCAGAACGGCGCGCCGTACCTCGAGAACTTCATCCCGACGGACCTCGACTCGAAGGCCAACTTCGGCGGCGTCCAGCTGATGTTCGCCGGCAAGACGACGCCGGAGCAGGCGGCCCAGACCATGGAGTCCGACATGGCGCGGATCAGGACGATCCAGCCTGATCTGATCGACGACTTCAAGAAGTGGACGGGACAGCAGTAGCGACAGCAGGCGATCGACGCACGGGGGCGGCCGGCCGCGGCCGCCCCCGCCGCCGTCCTCCCTGGCAGGCATTCGTCTGGATCGCGCCGGCGCTCGCGTCGATCGGGCTCGTCTACGGCTACAGCATCTACCGCCTCCTGATCGAGGCGACGCATCGCGAGGGCGAGGGCGTCGGGCTCGGCAACCTGCGGATCGCCATCGACGACCCCTTCTTCCGCACCGCGCTCGGCAACAACCTGCGGCTGCTCCTGACGCTGCCGATCATCATCGCGATCGCGCTCGTCATCGCGATCCTGCTGCACGAGGGGATGCGCGGCTGGCGCTTCCACCGGGTCGCGATCTTCATCCCCTACATGCTCCCGGTGACGGTGGTCGGCGTCCTCTTCGGCGAGCTGCTGACGCTGCACGGCGCGGTCAACAGCACGCTGCAGACGCTGCACCTCGGCTACTTCACCGAGGACTGGCTGGGCGACCCCGACTGGGCGCTGCGCTCGCTCGCCGGCGTGATCATCTGGCGGGAGCTCGGGTTCGGCGTGATCCTGTTCCTGGCCCGGCTGCTCTCGCTGCCGGGGAACGTCTTCGACGCGGCGCGGGTCGACGGCGCCGGGTGGTTCCGCACCCAGTGGCACGTGACGCTGCCGCTGATGCGATCGATCATCGGCTTCTACCTCGTGATCGAGGCGATCACGCTGATGTCGTGGGTGTTCAGCTACGTGTTCGTCATGACCGGCGGCGGGCCCGGCCAGGCGACCCAGGTGACCGAGACCTACATCTACCAGAACGCGTTCACCTCGAACATCCCGTGGCTGGCGGCGGCCGCGGCCACCCTGCTCCTGATCGGCGTCACCGCCATCGCGATCCTGTTCCTGGTCGTGCGCTGGGGCTACGGACGGTGGAGGGCGGCATGATCCTCGACCGCGCGGGCCGGGTCGTGCGCCAGGTCGTCCTGATCGCCTTCACGCTGTCGGCGCTCCTGCCGGTGTACGTGATGCTCTCGGGATCGCTGCGGACGCAGAGCGACTTCCTGAACCACCCGCTCGGGCTGCCGACCTCGCCGCGCCTGGACGCGTATCACACCGCCATCAACAACCACTTCCCGCAGTGGCTCCTGAACAGCCTGATCCTGACCGGCGCGTCGGTCGCGATCACGCTCGTGTTCTCGTCGCTCGCGGCCTGGGGCCTCTCGCGGTGGCAGTTCATGGGCCGCGACGTGCTGCTCTCGCTGATCATCTCGCTGATGGTGATCCCGCCGGTCGTGCTGGTGGTGCCGCTCTTCCTGCTCGGCGCCGAGCTCGACCTGATCGACACCCGGCGGATCGTGATCGCCGTCTACGTCGGCTTGATGATGCCGTTCTCGGTCTACATGCTCGCGGCCTACTTCCGCACGATCCCGCGCTCGCTGATCGAGGCCGCGGAGATCGACGGCGCCTCGTCGCTGCAGGTGTTCCTGCGGGTGGTCGTGCCGCTCTCCGGGGCGCCCCTGATCACGCTGGCGGTGGTGAACGCGCTGTGGGTGTGGAACGAGCTCCTGATCGCGCTCGTCTTCCTCCAGAGCCAGAGCTCGCTCACCCTGATGGCCGGGCTGACCGGGTTCCAGAACCGCTACAACCTGAACATCCCGGTCGTCATGGCGGGGCTCTCGATCGCGACCCTGCCGATCTTCGCGCTCTACGTGTTCGGCCAGCGCTTCTTCATGCGCGGCCTCGTGGCCGGCGCGCTCAAGGGCAACTGACGTGCCGGCGTGACGAAGCACCGGATCGCGGTCATCGGCGGCGACGGCGTCGGCCCCGAGGTGGTCGAGCAGGGCATCCGCGTCCTCGAGGCCGCCTGCGCCGGGTGCGAGCTCGAGTGGACGCACCTGCCCTGGGGCAGCGACCACCACGCCCGCACCGGCGCGCTCATGCCGGCCGACGGCCTCGCCACGCTGGCGGGGCACGACGCGATCTATCTCGGCGCGGTCGGCTCGCCCGGCGTGCCGGACCACGTCACCCTGTGGGGCCTCCTGCTGCCGATCCGGCAGCGCTTCGACCTCTACCTGAACATCCGCCCGATCCGGCTGCTCCCCGGGGTGGCGACCCCTCTCGCCGGCCGGGGACCGGACGACATCGACATGGTGTGCGTGCGCGAGAACACCGAGGGCGAGTACGCCGGAGCGGGCGGCCGCGTGCACGTCGGGATGGGCCACGAGGTCGGGCTCCAGGTGGACGTCTTCACCCGCCACGGCGTCGAGCGGGTCGTGCGGCACGCGTTCGGCCTCGCCCGCACGCGCCGGCGCCGGCTCGCGAGCATCACGAAGTCGAACGCGAGCCCGCATCACTTCGTCATGTGGGACGAGATCGTGGAGGCGGTTCACGCCGACTTCCCCGACGTCGAGCTCGACCGGCTCCTGGTCGACGCCGCCTGCGCGTACATGGTGAGCCAGCCCGGACGCTTCGACGTCATGGTCGCGTCCAACCTGTTCGGCGACGTGATCACCGACATCGGCGCCGCCGTCCAGGGCGGGATGGGCCTCGCGGCGAGCGCGAACGTCGCGCCGGACGGCGCCGGGCCGGGCCTGTTCGAGCCGGTGCACGGGTCGGCGCCCGACATCGCCGGCAAGGGCATCGCCAACCCGGTGGGAGCCGTCTGGGCCGGGGCGATGATGCTCGACCACCTCGGCGAGCCGGCCGCGGCCGCCGCCGTGATGGGGGCGATCGAGTCCGTCCTGGGCGACGGCGGTGCGCGCACGCAGGACCTGGGCGGCAGCGCGTCGACGGCCGAGGTCGGGGACGAGCTCGTCCGGGCGGTGCACCGGCCCACGGCTCAATAGCGGCGGTAGACCTCGGCGGCAGCCCGGCCGAAGCCGTCGGGCTGCCCGGCCGCCGCGAAGGTGGCGGCGATCTCCTCCATCTCGGCGGCCCAGCGCCAGCCCTTGGCGGTCGCCGCACGCACCGCCCGCGCATGCTCGTCCGCCAGGCCGGGAAGCGACCGTTCCCACTCCGCGACGAGCGCCTCCTCGACGCCCGCGGCCCGTGCCATCTCGCGGACGGCGAGCACGAGCGCCGCGGTGCCCTTCGTCCACGCCGCGTATGCCATCTTCACGGCCGAGGCATCGCCGACCCGGGCCGAGACGACGACCGCCTCGAGCGGTGAGCCCGCGAACGCCGCCGCCACCTCTCCCGCAGCGGGCCCGGACAGGGAGAGCCGGGTCGTCCCCGGCTCCCGGGGCGGCGGGCCGATGATGCCGCCGTCGACAAACGCCGCCGCGCCCGAGCTCACGATCTCGCCGATCGCGCGCGCCGTCTCCGGCGAAACGGCGTTCGCGTCGACGTAGATCCCGGCGAACCCGCGCATCTGGTGGGCGACGCTTGTCGCGGCATGCGGCGGGCAGACGGAGACGACGATGTCGCAGGCGGCCATCGCCTCCGCCGAGCCGACGTCGCGGAGCCCCGCCTCCCTTGCCCGGGCGGCGGTGGCCCTGCTCCGGCCCGCCGACGCCCACACGACGTCGTGGCCGCACGCCCGCAGCGCCGCCCCCACGGCGGCGCCCATCTCCCCGGGATGCAAGACGGCGATCGTCGTTGCCATCGCCCACCATCGTAGAATCGGCGGCCTCGTGCAGGGGAGCCCCACGCGCTCGGTTCGGCGTCTGGCTGACGGCGTGGCCGCTCGGCATGGCGCCCGGCGCGGCCCTGATCGGCCGCCACATCCGGGGCGATCTGGCCGCGACCGCGCCGCGGGCGATCATGCTCCATGGCCTCGGCCCGGCCGGGCCCGCCCTCGGCGCCATGTTCGCCTTCTCCATCGCGTCCTTCTTCGTCGGCGGGCTCGCCCACGGCGCCAAGAACGTCGCCGTCCGCTCCCTGCTGCACGAGCGGGTTCCGGAGCACTGCACGGCCGGGCGTACGCCGCCTACAACGGCCTGCGCAACTCGGCCGAGCTCGTCGCGATGCTGGTGGGCGGCGTGCTCGTCACCGCGGACGGCGCGCGGGCGACGCTCCTGGTCGCCGGCGCGGTCCCCGCCCGTCGAAACTGAACCTGAACCCGTCTACCCGGCCGACTCGTCCGCCTGCCAGAGGTGGAACGCGTTCCCCTCGCTGTCGGAGCAGCGGGCGAACCAGCCGTGTCCGGGCACCGGCGCCCGGTCGTCCGCCTGGCCGCCGAGCTCGCGCACCCTGCCGATCGAGCCGTCGATGTCGTCGGTCGCGAAGTAGAAGTTCGGGTGCCCCGCGCGCTGGTCGGACGGGTACACCGCGGCTCCCGTCGAGCTGCCGGCCTGGGCCATGCGGTAATCCATTTCCGGCATGCCCGAGTCCTGGAAGCTCCAGCCGAAGAGCCCCTGCCAGAAGCCCTGCGCCCGGTCGGCGTCCTCGGCCGGGAACTCGATGTGGACGATCTCCCCTGACATGCGAATCCCTCCCTCGTCGTATCGCCCGACGGTAGCACCGGAAGCGCCCGGGTGGCCGGCGAATTTCCTCCCGGCAGCGGCGTTGACGCACTGACCCGGTCGGGGGATAACCGAAGTATGAGAACGCAACATGTTTCCGTCTTCGGGGTTGCGACGATGGTCCTGATCCTTCTCGCCACCGGTGCGGCGGCGCGCCTGGCGGAGGTGGGGCTTGCCTCGGCGGTGCAGCTGACGACGGCCGCCGGCGGCGGCTATCTGACGCCGGACGACCTGGTCGCCGCCGACACACATCACATCGCCTTCGGGCTCCTGCGCCTGCTGCTGCCCGGCATCCTCGTCCAGGCGTTCCTGATCAAGCTGGTGGTGGGGTCCTTCCGCGGACTCCAGATCGCCTACTTCGCGACGGCGGCCGTGCTCGGCACGTTCGCCGTCGGGTCGCTCGGGCTGGCCTCGGTCGTGGCGCAGGCGTTTGCGGACAACCGCTCGCTGCACGCGCTCACGCCGGCCTCGCCGGCCGCCGTCTACCTGGCGGTGGCAATCTCGGCCGCCACGATCGTCCTCGAGGCGTTCGCGCTCCAGGGCCTGGTCGAGCAGCCGATCGGCCGGTACCCACTGCTGCTCCGCCGGGCGTCATAGTCACCGCCGCCATGGGCCGCCGGCTCAATCATCTAACTTGCCGCCCGATGGACATCGCCGGCGACATCGGCGGCACGCACACGCGCCTCGCCCTCTTCGACCCGGGCGCCGCCGGCCCGGCCGCGCTCGAGGTGTACCTGAGCCGCGACCACGACGGCCTCGAGGCGATGATCCGCGCATTCCTCGGGACCCACCCGGCCCGCGTCGAGCGGGCCTGCTTCGGCGTCGCCGGGCCCGTGCAGAACGGCCACGTGAAGACGACCAACCTGGCCTGGCCGGTCCATGCCCGCAGCGTCGCCCGGGTGCTCGGCATCGACCACGTCGGACTGGTCAACGATCTGTACGCCAACGCATACGGGATCGCCGATCTGGGGCATGACGACATCGTCACCCTGCGCGAGGGCGATCCCTCGGTCGGCGGTAACGCCGCTGTCATCTCGGCCGGCACCGGGCTCGGAGAGGCGGGCCTCTTCTGGGACGGCCGCCGCTACCACGTGTTCGCGAGCGAGGGCGGCCACACCGACTTCGCTCCTCGCGACGGCGAGGAGGCTGCGCTGCGCGCGTACCTGGCCCGGACCCACGCCCACGTGAGCTACGAGCGGGTGTGCTCGGGCATGGGGCTCGTCGCGATCCACGACTTCCTCTCGGGCGGCGAGGGCGGCGGCGTGGGCCGCACGGACGCCGCGGCGATCACCAGGGCCGCGCTCGACGGCAGCGACGCGGTGTCCGCCCGGGCGCTCGACATGATGGTGCGGATCTACGGCGCCGAGGCCGGGAACCTGGCCCTGAAGCTGCTCGCGACCGGCGCCATCTACGTCGGTGGGGGCATTGCGCCGCGGATCCTGCCGAAGCTCCAGGAGGGGAGCTTCCTCGAGGCCCTCGATGCCAAGGGCCGGTTCTCGGCGCTGCTCTCGCGCATCCCCGTCCACGTGATCCTGAACGACCGCACGGCGCTGCTCGGCGCCGCCCGGCTCGCCCGCGGCGACGAGCCGGGCCTGCACCACCGCTGACCGGGCCGGCTACCCGAGCCGGGCGAGGTCGGCCTGGAGCTGGTTCATGTCGAAGCCCTGCGGGCTCTTCCCGTTCACGTCCAGGAAGTCCGGGTTCACGATCGCCCAGGCCTCGTCGACGTAGTGCGAGATGAACCGGTGGCCCATCGGCTGGACGCGCCCCCAGGTGACGCACTCGATGTGCTCGCGGTGGGCCACGATCGGGACGTAGTGGCCGCCCGCATTGGGCGAGCCGGCGACGTAGCTCCACATCTTGTGCTCGCTGAACTCGGTCTCGGCCGACTGCGGCACCTGGATTCCCACGCCGACGGCGCCGAACAGGTACGCCGCCTCGGCCACCTCCGAGAAGTCGCCGGCCTTGATCTTGCCCACGTCGAGCGCCAGGTAGGCCCCGATCTTGTGGCGGGTGCCGGCGGCGTCGACGATCCCCGTCGAGCGGCGGTACCCGAGGGCGGAGCGGACGTTCGTGCCGCGGTCGGTCGGGTTGCCCCCCGGCGGCCCGGCGTTTTCGTCGAAGCCGGTCGCCGCCGAGTAGTCGGAGAGGACGCCGTCGTCGTCGAATGCGGCCGGCCTGCCGGCGACCGTGCTCGTCAGCAGGTGCTCGTGGGCGGCGCCGGCCCAGACGCAGTCGCCCCATTGATCGTTGCCGAGCATGCCCCAGCCGCCGCGCGGGATGACGTTGTCGTACCCCCAGTTGTCCGGCGGCGTCGGGAGCGGCTCGGCGGTGCGGTAGCGCGCGAACTTGAAGTCGCGGTCGTCGCGCGTCGCGTCGGCCTTTCCGTAGCGGAAGGTGGTCATGCGCTGCCTCCTTCGTGCAGGGGATCGGCGCCCGTCTACCGCCCTGGCCCATCGGCGCGATCCCGTTCGTGACTGACGAGTGTATCGCCCGAAGGACTCCGGCAGAGGCCGCGTTCTTCCCGGCGCCGGGAAGGGCCTGCGGGAGACCATGGCTCGCGCGCGTTAAAGCGCCGCGCGCATCTGCCGGGCGAAGGCGAGCACGTGCTCGAGCGCGACGCGCCGGGCGGCCTCGGGGTCGCCGTCGGCGATCGCCTGCAAGAGCGCCCGGTGCTCCCCCACGGGATCGGCCATCGGCGGCAGGCGGTCGAACGTGACGTACCAGATCCGGATCGACATGTTCAGGTAGCGGTCGAGGTCACGGGCCAGGTACGGGTTCCGGGAGGTGCGGTGCACGAACCGGTGCACGCGGGCGTCGAGCTCGATCAGCGCGGTCTGGCTCGACGGCTCGTCCGCGAGCTCGGCCAGCAGCCCCTCGAGCTCGCGGCGGTCGTCGGCGTCGGCCAGCCGGGCGGCCCGCTCGGCCGCGTGCGGCTCGAGCTGGGCGCGCACGTCGGAGATGTCGGAGAGGCTCGTGATGTTGACGCTCGATGCGAACGTCCCGCGGCGCGGATAGACGACGATCAGGCCCTCCAGCGCCAGCCGCCGCAGCGCCTCGCGCACCGGCGTGCGGCCCATCCCGAGGTCGCGGCTGAGCGCCTCCTCGTCGATCGGCGCTCCGGGCGGGATCGCGAGGGTGATCAGCCGGTCGCGCAGCGACGCGTACGCGCGGTTCGACAACAGCCCGGCGTCATCCGCGGGCCGCGGTGGAAGTGGTTTGCGTGCAGTGGTCGGCTCTGATATATCAGTTGTCTACCAGACGGGGGCTGCGCGGGCAAGTCCGCGCCCCCACGTGGACGACGAAAGGGAACGAACGCGATGAGCACGCTACCGGGACGAGCCCGCGCCGTGGTGATCGGGGCCGGCATCGTCGGCAACAGCGTCGCCTACCACCTCCACCAGCAGGGCTGGAGCGACCTCGTGCTGATCGACAAGGGCCCGTTCCCGAACCCCGGCGGCTCGACCGGCCACGCCTCGAACTTCATCTTCCCGGTCGACCACTCCAAGGAGATGACGGCGCTCACCGCCGACAGCGTGCGCCAGTACAAGGAGCTCGGGGTGTTCACCCGCAGCGGCGGGATCGAGGTCGCCCGCACCGAGGAGCGCATGCAGGAGCTCCAGCGGCGGATGTCGTCGGCGCAGGCCTGGGGGATCGAGGGCGTCTCGATCGTTTCGCCCGCCCAGATCAAGGAGATGGTGCCGTTCGTCGACGAGAGCATCCTCGTCGGCGGCTTCTACACGGAGGGCGTCGGCGTGGTCGACTCCCTGCGCGCGGGCACGCTCATGCGCGAGCGCGCCCAGGCCGCCGGCGCGCTCACGGCCCTCGCCAACACCGAGGTGCTCGGCATCGACGTGGAGCACGGCCGCGTTCAGCGCGTGCGCACGACCCGGGGCGACATCGAGGCCGAGACCGTCGTCATCGCCTGCGGCGTCTGGAGCGAGAAGATCGCCCGGATGGCGGGCGCCTCGATCCCCCTGACGCCGGCCGTGCACCAGATGATCGACGTCGGGCCGGTGCCGCGGTTCGCCGACTCGAAGTCGCACATCGAGTACCCGATCGTGCGCGACATGGACACGAACATGTACGAGCGCCAGGACGGCTCCGGGCTCGAGATCGGCTCGTACGCCCACCGCCCGATCCTGCACGACCCCGAGGAGATCCCCTCCGTCGAAGAGGCGGCGCTCTCGCCCACGGAGTTCCCGTTCACGCAAGGCGACTTCGAGCAGCAGATGGAGCACGCGCTCGAGCTCTGCCCCGAGATCGTCGGCGACGAGTCGGTGGGCGTGAAGTACGCCATCAACGGCCTGCTCTCGCTCACCCCCGACGGCCTGCCGCTGCTGGGCGAGACGCCCGAGGTGAGGGGCCTGTGGTCGGTCGCCGCCGTCTGGGTCAAGGAGGGGCCGGGGATCGGCAAGGCCGTCTCCGAATGGATGGCCCACGGCGAGTCCGAGATCGACCTGCACAGCTCCGACATCGCCCGCTTCTGGGAGCACCAGAAGACGCGCGCGCACGTGCGTGCGCGCGCGGCGGAGGGCTTCAACAAGACCTACGGGATCGTGCACCCGGGCGAGCAGTGGGCGTCGAACCGCGACGTACGCCTGGCGCCGTTCCACGCCCGCGAGCGCGAGCTGGGGGCCGTGTTCTATGAGGCGGCCGGCTGGGAGCGGCCGCACTGGTACGAGTCGAACGCGCCGCTCCTCGAGGAGTACGGCGACCGCATCAACCGGCGCGAGGCCGAGTGGGACGCGCGCTGGTGGTCGCCGATCATCAACGCCGAGCACCTGGCCATGCGCGACCGGGCCGGGATGGTCGACCTGACCGCGTTCGCCATCTTCGACATCAGCGGCCCGGGCGCCCTCGCCGCCGTGCAGGGCGTCGCGGTGCGGCAGATGGACGTCCCCATCGGGCGGGTCGTCTACACGCCGATCCTCGCCCCCGGCGGCGGGTTCAAGGCCGACCTCACGATCATGCGGCTCGCCGACGACGTCTTCCGCGTGGTCACGGGCGGCGCGCACGGCGCCGCCGACCGCAAGTGGTTCTCCGACCACCTGCCCGCCGACGCCGTCCTCACCGACGTCACGTCGGCCTGGACGACGCTCGGCCTGTGGGGCCCGCGTGCGCGCGACATCCTGGCGGGCCTGACGCGCGACGACGTCTCCCACGAGGGCTTCCGGTTCGGCACCTGCCGCACGATCGAGCTGGACACCCTGCGGGTGCTGGCCTCGCGGATCTCCTACGTCGGCGACCTCGGATGGGAGCTGTACGTGCCGATCGAGCAGGGCGCGCGCCTGTGGGACATGGTGTGGGAGGCCGGCGGCCCGCACGGCATCGTGCCCGTCGGCATCGGCGTCTACGGCACCACCGGCCGGCTCGAGAAGTGCTACCGCGCCTTTGGCTTCGAGCTCGAGAGCGAGTACAACGTCTGCGAGGCGGGCATGGCCGGGCCGAAGGTGAAGGACGAGGACTTCGTCGGCCGCGACGCGCACCTGCGCCACCGCGAGGAGGAGCCGGCCGCCGTCATGTGCACGCTGACCGTGGACGACCACACGTCGAAGTCCGGCGTGAAGCGATACATGCTCGGGCGCGAGCCCATCCTGACCCGCAGCGGGGCGCCGCTCACCGACCGCAAGGGCCGCCGCTCGTATGTGACGAGCGCCGGCGCGGGGCCCTCGATCGGCAAGCACATCCTGATGGCCTATCTGCCGCCCGGGCATGCGCGCGAGGGGGCCGAGCTCGCCGTCGAGTACCTCGGCGAGCGGTACCCTGTCACCGTCGACGTGGCCGGCCCGACGCCGGTCTTCGACCCCGACAATACGAGGATCCGCAGCTAGCGTCATGCCCCTGAACATCCTTTGCTGCGTCAAGCGGGTGCCGATGACGGGCGGCCGCATCGTCCTGACGGCCGACGAGCAGGCGATCGAGACTCGCCACCTGGGCTTCACGATCAGCCCGCATGAGGAGTGCGGCGTCGAGGAGGCGGTGCGGATCGTCGAGCAGCACGGTGGCAGCTCGACCGTGCTCACCCTGGGGCCGCCCGATGCCGAGGAGCAGCTGCGCGACGCGATGGCGCTCGGCATCGACCGGGCCATCCTGCTGCAGGCCGACGCCGAGCTCGACGGGGCGGCGACGGCCGCGGCGATCCTCGAGGCGATCGAGGCCGAGCGGGCCTCGGGCACCGAGTACGACCTGATCTTCTTCGGCAACGAATCGGCCGACGCCGGCAACTACCAGGTCGGGATCCGGGTCGCCCACGCGCTCGGCCGGCCGTGCGTGACCGGCCTCAAGGCCATCGCCGTCGAGAACGGCGGCCTGCGCTGCGAGCAGGAGGTGCCCGGCGGCCGCGACGTCTACCGGGTCCCGCTGCCGGCCGTCGTGACCGTCAAGGAGGGGCTGAACCTGCCGCGCTATCCGTCCGTCCCCGGGCGCATGCGGGCCAAGCGCAAGCCGCTCGAGACGCGGCCGGTGCCCGCCGTCGCCGCGGGCGTCGAGAAGGTGCGGCTGGCGGTGCCGGCCGGTCAGGGCAAGCAGGCCCAGATCCTGGGCCACGGCCCCGAGGCGGCGCCCGCCGTCGTCGACGTCCTGCGCGCTGTGGGGGTTCTCTAGTGCCCCGTCCCGGAAGTCTCCCGCGCTCGTGCGGCTGCAAATCGACGCTTGGCCGCGTCCTCGGTCGTCCCGATATTCCCGATATCGGGACTCCCTGCGTCCTTGCCATGCTCGATTTTCGCTCGCCCGAGCATCACGCAACCCTCGGGACGGAGAACTGATGGCCGTCCTCGTCCTCGTCGAGCACTCCGGAGGCGCTGCCGACGACGTCTCCCGGCAGGCGGCGACGCTCGCCCGCGGGTACGCCGAGGCGGCGGGGGAGCCGCTCGAGGCGGTGCTGTTCTCGCCCGAAGCGGCCGGAGCCGCGCAGGGCCTCGGCGCCCTCGGCGCCACGGCCGCGTACGTGGTCGCCCACGAGGGCCTGACCGCGTTCGCGCCCCAGGCATGGGGCCGGGCGATCGCGGAGCTCGTCGAGACGCACTCGCCCTCGGCGGTGATCGCCCCGGGGACCGAGCGCGCGACCGAGGCCATGGCCCATGCCGCGGCGTTCGCCGACCTGCCGCTCGCGGCCAACTGCATCGAGGCGGCGCCGGGCGACCCGGCCGAGGTGACCCGCCTGCGCTGGGGCGGCAGCCTGCTCGAGCAGGCTCACGTTCACGCCCGCACGAAGCTTCTCACGGTCGCGCCGCATACGGTCGAGGAGGCGCCGGCCGCGGCCGGCGCCGAGACTGTCGTCTCGGAGTTCACGCCCGAGCTCCAGGACGCCGACCTGGTCGTCCGCGTCGTCGAGCGCACGCAGACGGACACCGGCGGCGGGGTCTCGCTCGCCGACGCCAAGGTCGTCGTGAGCGGCGGCCGCGGGGCCGGCTCCGCCGAGGGCTTCGCGCCCGTCGAGGCGCTCGCCGCGGCGCTGGGCGGAGCGGTCGGGTGCTCGCGCGCCGTCACGATCGCCGGCTGGCGCCCGCACACCGACCAGGTCGGGCAGACCGGCACGAAGATCGCGCCCGAGATCTATATCCCGTGCGGGATCAGCGGCGCAACCCAGCACATGGCCGGATGCAAGGGCGCGAAGCGCATCCTCGCGATCAACACCGACCCCGAGGCCCCGATCGTCGCGAACGCGGACTACGCGGTGATCGGCGATCTGCACGAGGTTCTGCCGGCGGTCACGGCCGAGATCGAGAAAGCGAGGGGCGGATAGACCCGGTCGCCCTCGCCGCACTCCTCGTCGCGCTGGTCGCCGCCGGAGGCCTGTTCGCCCGCCGCGCACGGCTGCTCGTCCGGCTCGTGCGGATGGCGAAGCCGAGCGACCGCTCCGGCGAGGTGCCCGCCCGCCTGCGCAACGAGGCGGTCATCGCCTTCGGCCAGCGCAAGCTGCTTCAGCGGCTCCTGCCCGGGCTGATGCACGCGTTCATCTTCTGGGGTTTCATCGTGCTCCTGCCCACGATCCTCATGGCGATGATCGCCATCGCCGACCGCGGCGAGACGATCCCGTGGCTGGGCCGGCAGGGCTGGTTCGCCCTGCTCGCCGACGTGTTCTGCATGCTCGTGCTCGTCGGCGTCGTGACGGCGTTCGCGATCCGCAAGATCCAGCGCCCGCCCCGGTTCGAGGGCAGCCACATGGGAGAGGCCGACCTGATCCTGGCCCTGATCGCCGGCATCGTGACGACCCTGCTCCTGTGGCACGCCTCGCTGATCGCGCTCGGCCTGAACGAGTGGCCGGCCGGCTGGTCGCCGGTGTCGAACGCGCTCTCGAACCTGTTCGGCGGGGGCTCCGGGACGCACGACGCCGAGCGGGCCCTGGTCTGGGCGCACATCCTGATCGTGCTCTCGTTCCTGGTGTACCTGCCGAACTCGAAGCACCTCCACATCGCCACGGCGGTGGTGAACGTCTACTTCGGCCGCACCCGCGCCCGCGGCCGGCTCGAGCCGCTGGACTTCGACGAGGAGGGGCCGGAGGAGGACATGCGGCTCGGGTCGGGCACGGTCGCCGACATGACCTGGAAGCAGGTCGTCGACACCTACTCCTGCACCGAGTGCGGCCGCTGCCAGGACGCGTGCCCGGCCTGGGCGACCGGGAAGGCGCTCTCGCCGAAGCTGCTCATCATGGGCCTCCGCGACCAGCTCTTCGCCGAAGGCCCGGGCGTCCTCGCGAACGGCCCGGGGGAGGCGTCGCCGCTCGTCCCGAACGCCGTCACCGACGAGGTCGTGTGGGACTGCGTCACCTGCGGAGCGTGCGTGCGCGAGTGCCCCGTCTCGATCGAGCACATCGACCACATCGTCGACCTGCGCCGCCACCTCGTCATGAACGAGGCCCGGTTCCCGGCCGAGGCGGAGCCGATGCTGCGCGACGTCGAGCGCTCGTCGAACCCCTGGGGCAAGCCCCAGTCCGACCGGGCGGCGTGGGCGGAAGGCCTGGGCGTGCGCGTGCTCGAGCCGGGCGACCCGGCGCCGGACGTGCTCTACTGGGTCGGCTGCGCCGCATCGTTCGACGAGCGCGCGCGCACGTCGGCCGAGTCGACGGCGAAGCTGCTCGCCGCCGCGGGGATCGACTTCGCGATCCTCGGCCCGCGCGAGGCCTGCACGGGAGACCCGGCCCGGCGGATGGGGAACGAGTACGTGTTCCAGGCGTTCGCGGAGCAGAACGTCGAGACGCTGAACGAGTCGGGGGCGAAGAAGATCGTCACGTCGTGCCCGCACTGCTTCAACACGCTCGCGAACGAGTACCCGGACTTCGGGGGCAGCTACGAGGTCGTCCACCACTCGGAGCTCCTGGCCGAGCTCGTCCGCGAGGGGCGCATCGCGCCGAACGCCGGGGATCGCCGCATCACCTACCACGACTCCTGCTACCTGGCCCGGCACAACGACGTGCTGACCGAGCCGCGCGAGCTGGTGGCGGCCGTCGGGCAGCCGGTGGAGATGGCCCGCAGCGGGCGGCGCACGTTCTGCTGCGGCGCGGGCGGCGCGCACATGTGGATGGAGGAACGTGCGGGCCCGATCAACGAGGAGCGCGTCCGCGAGGCCGCCGAGACGGGCGCCGAGACGCTGGCGGTCGCCTGCCCCTACTGCACGATCATGCTGGACGACGGCGTGCGCACGTCCGGCCGCGACCTGCGCGTCGCGGACGTGGCGACCCTGCTCGCCGAGTCGGTCGATCCGCCGGCGGAGTAGCCGTCGCCGGGGATCGGCCTTTGCGACAATCCTCACTCGGATAGGTGATGCACCCCCGGTTGGGGGCTCCGACTACCGGGATATGACCGAACCGCACGCCGGCATACCCTGGAGCGGAGGACCCGGCGCCCACGTGTCGGTGCTCCGCGGCACCCGCTATCGCCACGAGAACCGCGGCGGTTGCTGGGTGATGCAGTCGGCCGCGCCCACCATCGAGGCGATCACCGGCTACCCGCCGCAGGAACTCCTGGGCGAGCACGGCCGGCCGTACGCGAGCATCGTCCACCCCGAGGACCTTCCCCGCGTCTCGGGCGTCGTCGCAGCCGCGGTCGAGCGGCGCGAGCCCTACGCCGTCGAGTACCGGATCGTCCACGCCGACGGCTCGACGCGCTGGGTGCAGGGCCACGGCCAGCCGATCCAGGGCGCGGACGGCGAGGTGTGCGTCCTCGACGGGGTGCTCTACGACGTCACCGAGCGGCGCACGAGCGAGGAGCGGCTGGCCCACCTGGCCCTCCACGATCCGCTCACGGACCTGCCCAACCGCGCGCTCTTCCAGGAGCACCTGACCGTCGCGATCGCGAACGCGCGCCGGAGCGGGATCGGCGGCGCGGTGCTCTTCATCGACCTGGACGACTTCAAGCTGGTGAACGACAGCTTTGGCCATGCCGTCGGCGACGAGCTGCTCGTGCTCGTGGCCCAGCGGCTGCGCGAGTCGTGCCGGGCCGGGGACGTGGTCGCCCGCCAGGGCGGCGACGAGTTCCTCGTGCTCGTCCAGGGCACGGCCGGCGACGCCGGCCCCGGGGAGGCCGCCCAGACCGTCGCCGCCAATCTGCGCGTCGCCCTCGCCAGGCCGTTCGCCCTCGCGAGCACCGACCTCTACATCACCCCGAGCATCGGCGCGAGCCTCTTCCCCGCCGACGGCGAGACCGCCGAGACGCTCCTCAAGCACGCCGACATCGCCATGTACGCGGCCAAGGACGCCGGCCGCGACGGCTACCGGCTCTACCAGCCGCCGAAGCGCGACTCGAGCGTCGAGCTCGCGATCGCGTCGCAGCTGCGCCAGGCCGAGCGGCGGGACGAGCTCGAGCTCTACTACCAGCCGATCGTCGACCTCTCCCAGTCGTGCATCGTCGGCGCCGAGGCCCTCCTGCGGTGGAACCACCCCGAGGCCGGCACGCTGCTCCCGGGCGAGTTCCTGCCCGCCGCCGAGCGCACCGGCCTGATCCGGCCGATCACGGCCTGGGTGCTCGAGCGGGCCTGCATCGAGGCCCGCCGCTGGTGCGACCACGACCTCGACCTGTACGCCTCGATCAACCTGCCTCCCGCCTACTGGCAGCCCGGTGCGATCCGGCGCGTGATCGCGACCATCGAGTCGTTCGGCCTCCAGCCCGACCGCGTCATGATCGAGCTCACCGAGGAGGCGGCCATGACCGACATCGCCGATCTCGAGCCGCTCTTGGACGAGATCCACTCGCAGGGCCTGCGGCTCGCGATCGACGACTTCGGCACCGGCTACTCGTCGCTCGGCCGCCTGCGGCGGCTGCGGCCGAGCATGATCAAGATCGACCGCTCGTTCGTGAAGGACCTGCCCGGCGACCGCGACGCCGGCGTCCTCGTCGAGACCATGATCACCATGGCGTCCAAGCTCGGCATCCAGTGCCTCGCCGAGGGCATCGAGACCGAGGCGCAGCTGCGGTTCCTGCGCGAGATCGGCTGCCCGCTCGGCCAGGGCTACCTGTACAGCCGGCCGCTGCCCACGGCGCGCTTCAACGCCCTCATCACGGGCGAGGAGCGCCGGGCGGCGTAGCCGTGGATACCCGGTGCCAGGCACCGGGTGTTCATCCCGCCTCCCGCAGGTCGCGCTGCGCCCGCCATTCCCGCTCGAGGATGGCGTAGTCGATCTCGCTCTGCCACTCGCCCTTCACGAGCTCGTTCTCGATCAGGAGCGCCTCCCGGCGCATCCCGAGCTTCTCGAGCACGCGGGCCGACGCGAAATTGCGGTCGTCGAGCCGGCCGATGATCCGATGGAAGCCGGCGACGGCGAATCCGAAGTCGATCAGCGGCTGCGCTGACTCGGTCGCGTAGCCGCGGCCGTGGTGGTCGGGGTGGAACATGAACCCGATCTCGCCCGTACGGTGCTCCTTGCTCACCCACCGCAGCATCTGGTCGCCCACGAGCTCGCCGGTCGCGCGCAGGCAGACGGCGGCCGAGATCTGGTCGTCCTCGTCGAGAAGCTCCGTGTTGCCCAGCTTGCGCTGGAGCAGCTCGACGGTCTCGTCGTGCTCGCGCGGCTCCGTGTACAGGAACCGGTTCACATCGGCCCGCGAGACGATCGCGTGCAGCGCGGCGAAGTCGTCCGGGCCGTACGCGCGCAGCACGAGCCGCTCGGTGTGGATCGGCAGATCGGGGGTGAACACCCCGGCATTCTGCCCGGTCAGAGGTCCAGCTCCCGCAGGACCTCGCGGTTGTGGCGGGCGTCCTCGCGCAGCGACTCGATCGTCTGCCCCGGCTTCAGATGACGATCCTGCTCCACCACCACCCAGTCGTCGTAGCCGAGCGCCCGCAGCCGGGCGACGATCGCCGCCGGGTCGACGCTGCCCTCGCCGAACAGGCAGAACACCCCCCGCCGCCAGGCCTCCTCCATGCCGAGGCCCTTCCTGCGGATCTCGTCCATGACCGCGCCGTCGACGTCCTTCAGGTGCACGTGGGAGACGAGCTCGCCGTAGGTGTCGAGGAACGCGACCGGGTCGCCGCCGCCGAACGCCGAGTGGCCGCTGTCGAAGCAGAACCCGAGCACGCCCGGGTCGACCTGCGACGCGAACCGGTCGATCTCGCGCGGCGTCTCGACGTACGTGCCGCCGTGGTAGTGGAACGCCGGCCGGTAGCCGCGTTCCAGGCAGCGCTCGGCGGCCCGCTGGGCATTGGCGACCAGGAGCGCGAACCGCGCATCCGAGAGCCAGGTGTCGGGGTGCTCCTCGATCTGCCCCGCCCGGGCCAGCCGCTCCGGCTCGCAGAAGGCGTCCGAGATCAGCGCGAGCGGGCGGGTGCCGCCGGGCGGCGTCGTCTCGTCGAGGATGCCGAGGGCGCGGTCGAGGAACGCGAGGTCCTCGTCGATGTGCTCACGCCGCGACAGCCGCAGCGGCAGGAACGACCCCACCAGCTCGAGGTCGCGCTCCTGGAGGGCGGCGGCGGTGCCGGCCGCGTCGCCGAAGTAGCCCGGAGGGCCGAGCTCGGTGCCCTCGTGGCCGGTCTCGGCGATCGCGTCGAGCACGGCGAGCGGATCGGGCAGGCCCGCGTCGTCGGCCGTGAGCTCGAAGATGCCGAACGAGACGGGGGCGGATGCAACCCTCATGCTGTCTCCTTCCCGGTGATCGGGACACGTGGGTCACGCGCCATGCCCTTCCAGGCATCCCGCGTCCAGGCAAGGTCGGGATCGTCCTCGGCGGCCATCGAGCGTTGCTCCGCCGCGAGCGCGTTCAGGTAGTAGCCGTGGTAGCCGTGCGCGGCGCAGAACGGGTGGTATCCGCGCGGGACGAGCAGCACGTCGAGATCGCGCACGGTCCAGGTCTGGTCAAGGTCGCCCGTGCGGCTGTAGAGCCGCTGCACGCCGAAGGCCTCCGGCGCCTCGAACCGGTAGGCGTAGACCTCCTCGAGGTCGTTCTCGGCCGGCAGCCGCTCCTGCTCGTGCTTGTGCGGCGGGTACGACGACCAGTTGCCGGCGGGCGTCAGCACCTCGACGACGAGCAGCCGGTGGGCCGGGAACTCGGGCGCGATGATGTGGTTGATCTGGCGGGTGGCGTTGCCCGACCCGCGCACCTCGACCCGCACGTCCTCCGGCCGGATCGGCCGCACCGGGTGGACGGCGTCCGCGCGGGCGGCGCACACGCCCGCGAGGCCTTCGCCCTCGAGCGTGCATGCGGTGCCGGGGGGCAGGTAGAGCGCGCGGGGCAGATCGGCGAACGGCGAGGGGCGGTCGCCAAGGCTGTGGCGCTCGCCGGCGACGGTCGCCGTGAGCGTCCCGCCCAGGTTCACCAGGCAGACCTCGTCGGGGCCGGTGTCCAGCCCGGCCGAGCCCGCCACCCGCACCGACCGGTAGGAGAGCCAGCGCCAGCCCGCCTCGGCCGGCGTGACGGGCGGTGCGGGCGCGCGCAGCATGAGCTCGGTCATGCGAGATCTCCTTCGTAGGGCATGGCCAGGGAG
>JBKPMQ010000234.1:0-7369 GCA_046732235.1 Actinomycetota bacterium | reverse complement strand
TCAGCCGCATCGTCGATGCGTTCCTCGCATTCCCGCTGATCGTCATGGCCGTGCTCGTGCTGGCGTCGCTCGGGCGCGACACCCGCAACGTCATCCTCGTGATCGGGATCATCTTCATGCCGCTGATCGCCCGCACCGTCCGCTCGGCGGTGCTCGTCGAGCGCGAGCGCGAGTACGTCGCCGCCGCCCGGCTGCGCGGCGAGCGCGGCCTCCGCATCATGGTGTGGGAGATCCTCCCCAACATCACGGGCCCGATCCTGGTCGAGGGCACGGTCAGGCTCGGGTACGCCATCTTCACGGCCGCCTCGCTCTCGTTCCTCGGGCTCGGCCTCCAGGATCCGTCCCCCGACTGGGGGCTCACGATCGCGAACGGCCGCGCCTACCTGCAGGTGGCCTGGTGGATGGTGATCTTCGCGGCAGCCGCACTGGCCACGCTCGTCGTCGGCGTGAACCTGGTCGCCGACGGCCTGAAGCGGGTGGTGGAGGAATGAGCGTCGCCCCGGCGCAGACGGGCGCCGTCGAGATCGACGGCCTCACGGTCAGCTACCGCCGCCGCAGCCGGCTCCTGCGCGTGCTCTCGGACGTGTCGTTCACGATCAAGCCGGGCGAGGCGTACGGGCTGGTGGGCGAGTCGGGGTGCGGCAAGACGACGGTCGCGATGGCGCTCATGCGCTACCTGCCGCCGAACGCGGTGGTCGAGTCGGGCAGCATCACGTTCGGCGGCGACGACCTGCTCGCCGCGGACGAGGGCACGCTGCGGCGCTGGCGCGGTGACCGGATGGCGATGGTCTACCAGGATCCGGGAACGGCGCTCAACCCGACGCTGCGGATCGGCGAGCAGATCGCCGAGGTGTACCGCTTCCACCGTGGCATGGACAGGCACGAGGCGGCCGAGGCCGCGGCGCACATGATCTCGACGGTGCAGATCTCCGACGCGGCCCGCATCCTGCGCCGCTATCCGCACGAGCTCTCGGGCGGCCAGCAGCAGCGCGTGATGTTCGCGATGGCGCTCGCCACCGACCCCGACCTGCTGGTGCTCGACGAGCCGACGACGGGGCTCGATGCGACGGTCGAGGCCGAGGTGCTCGACCTGGTCGAGGACCTGCGCCGCCAGTTCAACACGTCGATCCTCTTCGTCAGCCACAACCTCGGGATCGTGGCCCGGATGTGCGAGCGCGTGGGCGTCCTCTACGCGGGCCGCCTGATCGAGCAGGGCAGCGCCCACGAGGTCTTTCGCGACCCGCGCCATCCCTACACCCTCGCGCTCCTGCGGTGCGTGCCCCGCCTGGGCATGCGCAAGGACACCGACCGGCTCGACCCCATCCCGGGATCGCTGCCGCCGCTTGGGGCCGACATGCCCGGCTGCGTCTACGCCGACCGCTGCCCCATCGCCCGCGACCGCTGCGTGCAGTCACCGCCCGAGCTCGCGCCGGTGAGCGACGGCCACATGGCCCGGTGCTTCTTCTCGGAGGAGGTGCCGGGCATCCCGCCGGCCGTCGCCGTCGCCC
The DNA here is from genome assembly GCA_046732235.1 of Actinomycetota bacterium. GTDB lineage: Bacteria > Actinomycetota > Thermoleophilia > Gaiellales > JAICJC01 > JAICJC01. The sequence continues at coordinate 5,861 of JBKPMQ010000234.1, read as the reverse complement.
AGGAGGACGCCGCGCCGGTCGCCGACGAGGTGCTCCTCAAGGTCTCCGAGCTCGTGAAGACCTATCGCTTCTCCGGCACCGAGGTCGTCGCGGTCGGCGGCGTGGACGTCGAGGTCAAGCGAGGCGAGGTGTTCGGCCTGGTCGGCGAGTCGGGGAGCGGCAAGACGTCGTTCGCGAAGTGCATCGTCGGCCTGATCGACGTCACCTCGGGTGAGCTCTCCTTCGAGGGCATGGACGTGTCGAAGCTGGCCGGGAAGCGGCCGGGCGAGGCCCGCCGGCGCATGCAGATGGTGTTCCAGAACCCGGACAACGCGCTCAATCCGACCCACAGCGTGCGGGCGATCCTGCGCCGCTCGCTGCAGCTGCTCGCGGGCGTGCGCGGGCGCGACACGCAGGACCAGCAGATGGCGGAGCTGGCCAGCTCGGTGCGGCTCGAGCCGCGGCATCTGGACGTCCGCCCGGCGGCGCTCTCCGGCGGCCTGAAGCAGCGCGTCGCCATCGCACGCTCGTTCGCCGGCAACCCGGCGATGGTGCTCTGCGACGAGCCGACCTCGGCGCTCGACGTGTCGGTGCAGGCCGCGATCCTGAACCTGCTCGTCGACCTGCAGCGGCGCCAGGGCGTGTCCTACGTCTTCATCTCGCACGATCTGGCCGTCGTCCGCTACGTCGCCGACTCGATCGGCGTCATGTACCTGGGCAAGCTCGTCGACGTCGGCGCGGCGGAGCAGGTGTTCGCGTCGCCGCACCATCCGTACACCGAGGCGCTGCTCTCGGCCATCCCGACGTTCGACGTCGAGGAGAGCCGGCCCCGGATCAAGCTCTCCGGCGTGCTCCCGAGCGCGTCGGACATCCCCAGCGGCTGCCCGTTCCACACCCGCTGCCCGCGCGTGCTGGGCGAGATCTGCCGCACCGAGGTGCCGCCGTGGCAGGAGGACGGCGCGCGCCACCGCTACCGCTGCCACATCCCCCCGGCCGAGCTCCAGGAGCTGCAGAAGACCGCTCCGGAGCAGGCGGGCGACGCCGTAGCCTGACGCTCGGCATGGCCGCGCGGAGGGGGATGGCGTCCGCTTTTGCACGGTGGTGCACTATGCGTGCACAATATGAGCGAAGAGTGTATGCTGCGACCATGGAATCCCCCGCAGGCACCCAGGCGGTCGACCGCGCGGTCGCGATCCTCGAGCTCTTCGACGAGCGCACGCCCGATCTCACGATCGCCGACGTGGTCTCGGCGCTCGACGTCCACCGCAGCACCGCGTCGCGGATGATGGCGACCCTCGAGCGCCACGGCCTGCTCGAGCAGACCGACGTCCCCGGCCGCTACCGGCTCGGGCTCGGGCTCGTCACGCTGGCCGGCCTCGTCCTGAACCGCTTTCCCGTGCGGGCGCTGGCGCGGCCACGGCTGCGCGAGCTGCGCGACCAGACCAACGAGACCGCCTGGCTGGGCATGCTCGACGGGCAGACGGTGATCTATCTCGACCAGGCGTCGAGCCGGCACGTCACCGTGAACGTCGACTGGGTGGGCCGCCGCCAGGCGCTGACCGACGGCGTGACCGGGCGGCTGCTGCTCGCCTTCCAGCCGCCGGACGTCATCGAGCGCCTCGTCGACGAAGCGGCGCCGGGCGCCGTCGGGCTCTCCGACGTCGAGCTCGCAGCCGTCCGGCGCCGCGGCCACGCCGTGTGCGTGGGCGAGGCCGACGACGCCTACACCGGCGTCGCCGTGCCGATCCGTGACCACCGCGGTGCGGTCATCGCGGCGATCGCCCTCGGCGGCCCGCGCTACCGGGTGAGCCCCGAGCGGCTCGAGTCCGAGCTCGTGCCGATGGCCCTCCGCGCCGCGGCGCGCGTCTCCGAGGCACTGGGGCACGTCGCGGCATGAGGCGGACCGGGCTCGGACGGGCGTTCTACGCGGTCGCGACGCTGGACGGGATGATGTTCGGCGTCCTCGCGCTCAGCGTGCCCATGCACATCGAGGCGCTCCACCGGCCGGCGTCGCTGGCAGGCGAGGTGCTCGCGACCGGCACCGTGACGGTGGCGGGAGGGGCGCTGGTCGCCGGGAGGGTGGGTCGGCTGGTCGGCGGCGGCCGCAACCTGCTCGCGGCCGCACTGGCAGTCTCGGGCCTGGGCGAGATCCTCCTCTTCCTGGCATCGGCGGCACCCGCGATGGCCGTCGGGTCGGGCCTCGTGGGCGCCGGCATCGGGCTTTTCTGGGTCGCCAGCCAGACGCTCCTCGGCGAGACCTCCGGCGGGCCGGGCAGCGAGCGGGCGTTCGCGACGCACTACGCGGCGTACACGTTCGGCGTCGCCGGCGGGTCGACGGGCGCGGGGCTCATCATCGCGCTGCTCCGCGACGCCGGCATCGGCGCCGTCGCGGCGTCGCGGTACAGCTACGTGCTCGGCATCCTCGGCGCGGCGCTGGCCGTGGCGATCTGGAGGCCGGCGCGGCGCGAGTCGATCGCCGCCGGCCCGCACGCCCGCCTCTCGTGCGGCCTCTCCCCCCGCGGCGTCGCGATCCAGGTGCCCGACCTCCTGCTGGTCGCGGCGCTGGCCCTGCTCCTGCCCCTGGCCCCGATCGTGCTCTCCGGCCGGTTCCATCTCGCGCCCGTGCTCGTCGGCATCACCGTCGGCGGCATCCAGGCGGCGAAGATCGGCGGCGCGTTCGCCGGCCGCATCCTGACCGAGTCCGGCGGACACCGGCGGGCGATCCTCCTGCTCCTTGCCGCCGCGGCGGTGCTGAGCGCCCTGCTCGCAGCGGCCGTCCTGGTCGGCGAGGCCGGGATCTTCGTGACCGTGCTCGTCGGGACGGCGTTCGTGGCGACCGGGGCGTGGCCTCTGATCGTCGACTCCGCGCTCGCCCGTACGGAGCCCTCCCGCCGCCCCAGCGCGACGATCGCCTGGAACGTGTGCGAGTACGGCGTGATCGCCGCCGCCACCGTCAGCTCGGGCTGGATCCTCGCGGCGGCCGGCAGCCCGCAGCTCTTGTTCGTGCTCGCCGCGCTCCTGCTGGCGGCCGCCGCCTGGTGCGCGTCGGTCGTCCTGCGCTGGCCGGTGCACGTGCCGGACGGGTGATCGGCGGCCGGTAGAGTGCGCGCATGCCGGACCCGGACGCACCGCCCGTCGTCACGTTCCTGTCCGACTTCGGCACCTCGGACGACTTCGCCGGCATCTGCCACGGTGTGATCAACCTGATCTGCCCCCGGGCGCAGGTGATCCACGTGACCCACGGCATCATGCCGCAGGCGATCGGGCAGGGGGCGCGGGTGCTGGCGGGGGCGATGCCCTACCTGCCGGTGGGCGTCCACCTGGCGGTGGTCGACCCGGGCGTCGGGTCCGAGCGGCGCGCGATCGCCGTGCGGACGGCCGACGGGCGCCGGTTCGTCGGCCCCGACAACGGCCTCCTGATCCTCGCCGCGGAGGTGTGCGGCGGCGTGGTCGAGGCGGTCTCGATCACGAACCCCGAAATCATGCTCCAGCCCGTGTCGCGCACGTTCCACGGCCGCGACGTCTTCTCGCCGGCCGCGGCGCGCCTGGCCGGCGGAATGCCGCTGTCCGAGCTGGGGCCGCCCATCGACCCGGCCGACCTCGTCCGCCGCCAGACGCCCGACCACCGCATCGAGGGGTCGGTCGTCCACGCGCCGGTGCAGTACATCGATCGCTACGGGAACATCCAGCTCGCCGTGTCCGCGGGCGAGCTCGACGGGCTCTTCCAGATCGGGCGGATGGCCGAGATCGGCACCGGGGACGACCGCTACTACGCCCGCTGCTCCGACACGTTCACGGACGTCGGCCCGGGCGAGTTCGTGCTCTACGAGGACTCCTCCGGGCTGCTGTCCTTCGCGCTCAACCGCGGCAACGCGGCCGAGCTGACGGCGGCGGAGGTCGGGGACGAGATCGCCATCGACCTCGCGCCGGCACTGTCAGGAGATTCCACTTGACCGGGGGCCGAAAACGTGGTCTGATGCAGGTGATCGCAACGGCCTTCGCGGAGCGGTAGCACCGTCCCGGAGGCCGTTGCACGTTTCGCGGGTGCGGACGCCCGGGCGATACACTGTCCGCCGCCCGGCGAGGTAGCTCAGTTGGTAGAGCACACGACTGAAAATCGTGGTGTCGCCAGTTCGATCCTGGCCCTCGCCATCCTCCGGACATCGCGCGACCTCTCGGCCCGGAGTGCATGCTGCGCGCGGGCGATGTGATAGGTTTTTACATTGTAAGTGGCTATCACATTCGAGCGCAGGAGGGCGACGATGACGAGCGGGGTTGCAGGACGGGTCTGCGTGACGGGAGCGACTGGACAGGCGGGGCGGGCTGCGGTGCGCGACCTCCTCGAGCACGGCTACGAGGTCGCGGCGACGGATCTCGTGGCGACGCGGGACGACCTCGAGGCGGGCGTGCTGAGGGCGGATCTCACGGACTACGGACAGGCGCTGCAGGCGCTCGAGGGCACCGACGCGGTCGTCCACCTCGCCAACATCCCCGCGCCCGGCCTCTCCACGCCCGCCGTCACCTTCAACGCGAACGTCGCGATGAACTTCAACATCTTCTACGCGGCGGCGAAGCTCGGTTTGCGGCGAGTGGTGTGGGCGTCGAGCGAGACGACGCTCGGTGTCCCGTTCGGGGTCACCCCGGAGGACGAGCGGTTCATGGAAGCCGAAGGGGTGGCGCCGCGCTACGCGCCGGTGGACGAGGATCATTACCCGGTCCCGACCATGACCTACGCGCTCTCGAAGGTCGCGAGCGAGACGATTGCCGGCCAGATCGCGAAGTGGTCGGGGATCCCGTTCGTCGCGCTGCGCTTCTCGAACATCTTCGACGCGGCCGAGTACTCGCAGCTCCCGTCGGTCTGGCCGGATCCGCACGCACGGAAGTGGAACCTGTGGGGGTATGTCGACGCGCGCGACGTCGCGTCGGCCTGCCGCCTGGCGCTCGAGGCGCCCGACGGCGCCGTGGCGGCCAGCCCGAGCTTCGTCATCGCGGCGGCGGACACCGTGATGAACCGCCCGTCGTCCGCGCTCCTCGACGAGGTGTTCCCCGGTGTCCCGCGCAGGCGCGACCTGGGGGAGTTCGAGTCGCTGCTGGCAACCGATCGTGCCCGGCAGGCGATCGGCTACGAGGCGCAGCATTCCTGGCGCGACCACGTCCCGGCGTCCTGACGGCGGCGACTGGATGTCGACCCGGCGGGACAAGCCCTACCACCACGGCGACCTGCGGGCGGCGCTGATCGACGGCGCCGTCACGCTGGTCGCCGAACGAGGAGCGCGGGGCTTCTCGCTCGCGGAGCTGAGCCGGAGCCTCGGGGTGAGCGCGGCCGCGCCGTACCGGCACTTCGCCGATCGCGACGAGCTCCTCGCCGCCGTCGCCCTCCGGGCGCTGCACGCGTTCGCGGAGGCGCTTCAGGCGCAGTCGTCCGAGGCCGATCCGCCCGAGGGGAGGCTGGCGGCGATGGCCGCCGAGTACGTCCGGTTCGCCGCCGGGCAGCCGGCCCTCTTCGGGGTCGTCTTCGGCCTCGGCCTGGACAAGAAGCAGCGCCATCCGGAGCTGCGGCGGGCGTACGAGACCGTCGAAGCCATGCTGGAGGCCTGCGTCGCGGAGCTCTGCGGGGACGACCCGGACGCCGCCGAAGAGCTCAGCGACGCCATCGAAGCCACAGCCCACGGATATGCCGCGCTCCTCACGGACGCCTCGGAGGCACCCGCGCCCGCGGACATCGAACGCGCCGCCGCTCGGGCCGCGAGCGCAACGCGGGCGCTGATCCAGGGCCGATCGGCCCTGCACAGGGAGAGCTGACGTCAGCCGGCTTCCGCGCCGGCCGCCCGGGGCCTGGCCGGCACGGCCCACGTGCGGCGACGCGTCGGGTCGCTACGGGC
>JBKPMQ010000233.1:0-6569 GCA_046732235.1 Actinomycetota bacterium | reverse complement strand
CCGCGCCGGCCGTGTACTTCGTCTCGCCCGGCCGCTTGGCCGGCACACTGAGCCCCTCGGCGAGCACGGCGGCCGTCTCGGCGTCGGCCGGCGCCGGGATGCCGATGTCGGCGACGACGACCCGGCCGGACGCGGTCCGGCCCGGATCGACAGCAGTCCCCAGCTTGCGGCCGTGGAAGCACACCGTCACCTCGGCGGCGACCGCCTCGCCCGCGATCACGCCGGTCGAGGCGTCGACACCGGACGGGACGTCGAGCGACACGATGCCCGGGTGGTCGTGCATCGCGGCGATCACCTGCACCGCCTCGGGTCGCGGCGCGCCCCGGAACCCCGTCCCGAGCAGCGCGTCGACGATCACCGCGGCCCGCCGCAGCCGCGCCCGGGAGACGCCCTCACGCATCGGAACCTCGAGCCGCACGGCCACGTCGTGATTCCGGCGCGCGTCGGCGGGCAGCCGGTCCGGATCGGCGGCGAGCAGGCACTCGACGTCCCACCCCGCGACGTGCAGGTGGCGGCCGACGACGAACCCGTCGCCCCCGTTGTTCCCGCCGCCGCACACGATCGCCACCGAGCCCCGGGGGTACGTGCGGACGATCTCGTCGGCGGCGGCGAGGCCGGCCCGCTCCATGAGCACCGCCCCCGGGATCCCGAGCCGCTCGATGGCGCCGGCGTCCGCCGCCCGCATCTCGCCCGCGTCGTACAGCGGGAGCGTGCGGATCATGCGTCGTCCACGACGGCCACCGCCGCCGCCATCCCCTTCGAGTGGGTCATGCTCAGGTCGATCGCGCCCGCCTTCACCCGCTGCGCCCAGGCGGCGGTGCGCCCCGAGAGGCTCACGCCCGGCTTGGGCCGGCCGGCGATCTCGATCTCGCGCCACGTGAAGGGCACCCCGAATCCGAGCGCCTTCCCGACCGCCTCCTTGCCGGCGAAACGGGCGGCGAAATGCTGGGCCGGGTTCGCCCGGGAGAGGCAGTATTCGCGCTCGGTCGCGGTGAAGACCCGCTCGACGAAGCGCGGATGCCGCTCGAGCGCGCGGGCCACCCGCGAGATCTCGATCAGGTCGATCCCAACCCGCATCGGGCCATACTATGCTAGGGCCATGCCAAGGGCGGTCCCGCTGACGGGCACAGCGACGTGGTGGCCCAGCACCCTCTACCAGACGACCACGCTCGAGCTGCGCCGGGCGGGCGAACGGCTCCTCGTCGACCCCGGGATCTCGCCGTGGGAGATCGAGGAGGTCGTGGCCGCCTCGACCATGCCGGTCACGCAGGTGCTCGTCACCCACGCCGACTGGGATCACGTGATGGCGCTCGGGCTCCTGCCCGACGCACACGTGACCGCCAGCCGGGCGTCCGCCGAGCGCATCCGTTCGGGCGCCGCCCGGGAGTCGATCGAGCGCGAGACGGCCGAGTTCCTGATCGCCCACCGCTCGATCGAGCGGCTGCACGTGGAGCAGGAGGTCGACGTGCCGGCCGAGGTGCGGATGGGGCCGTGGCGGGGCGTCTGCAGGGCCGCCCCGGGGCACACCGACGACGGCCTGTTCGTCTCGCTCCCCGACGAGCATCTGCTGGTGGTCGGCGACTACCTCTCGGCGCTCGAGATCCCGGGCGTCTACGACTCGGTGGCGGACTACCGGTCGACGCTGCAGACGCTGGTCGGGGTGATCGAGCGCGAGCGGCCGCAGTACGTCGTCGTCGGCCACGGCAAGCCGCACACGTGTGACGACGCGCTGCGGATCGCCGACGAGGACCTCGAGTACCTGGAGGCCGTCCTCGCATACGCCGAGGCGGGCTGCCCGCCCGACCGCGTCGAGCAGATCGCGGTCCCGGAGCGGAGCGCCGGCGCAGCCGACCGCGCCATGCACGCGGCCAACGTCGCGCGGGCATGTGAGGCGGCCGGCGCCGTCGTCGCTCCCGGTTGAGCCGGCCGCGGGCCTGCCGATAACCATGGCATGGCCCGAGCCCTCCGCGCGCTGCTGCACATCCGCCGTCACCCGCTGGGACCGCGGGTGTACGTCGCCGGCCTGCGCGTGCACGAGTGCTGGGCCGGTCTGGTCGCGACGCTCGCCATCGCCGCCGGCTGGGTGACCGACCGCTCCGGCCCGGCCACCCTCGACGCGGCCATCCTGTTCGGCGCCGCCTGGATGATGCTGAAGGACTGGCCCGACTTCTTCCCCTCCCGCCGTGACACCTACAGCTGGCGGGTCGGGTTCCACCGGCGCGACGTCGACGTCGTCCCGGTGCGAAGCGACGACGGCTAGGGCGCCTCGGTCACAAGCTGGTTGAGGTCGAGCTCGCCGTCGGCGTAGGCGGCGTGCCCCTCCGCGTCGCGAGGCCACTGCTCCGGCGGCCGGTCGCACATCAGCTCGAGGTCGTTCCCGTCCGGGTCGCTCAGATAGATGGCCTCGTGCGTGCCGTGGTCGGTTGCCTGCCGGATCGGCCAGTCGATCTCGCGCAGGCGCCGGAGCGCATCGGCGAGCGCCGGCCGGGTGGGATAGCGGATGGCGACGTGGTGCAGGCCGGCGACGCCGTCGGGCTGCGGCCCGCCCCCGGCCGACTTCCAGGTGTTGAAGCCGAGGTGATGGTGGTAGCCGCCCGCGGAGACGAACAGGAGGTCGCCGGTCGTCCCCCAGCCGGGGACGTCGCGGGCCTCCGCGGTGACGTCGAACCCGAGCACGTCGACGTAGAACGCGCGGATGCGGTCGATGTCGGCCGTCCGCAGGTGGACGTGGCCGATGGTGACGCCCGGATCGATCGGCCGCGGGCTCCTGGCGGCGGCGACGATGCTCCCCTGCGGCCCGAAGCCGTCCTTCGGCGGTGTGCTCATCTGCTCATCCTCCCTGCGGTCGGTGGCGGCTTCAACGTCGGCGCCGGTTCGCGGTAGGTCCTCGCGCGGGCCCGGCCGGCCCCGGGCCGGAACCGTCGTCGTGCAGCGGAGCCTCGGAGACGATCGGCAGATGATATGCGTCGCGTGGCAGCACTCCGGCAGCCGGGTGCTCGCGCTCTGTCTCATCGAGCTGCAGAAGCTGCGCCACGGCCGCAAGGAGCCCTACACCCGCGCCATCCAGCCGGCGCTGTGGCTCATGATCTTCGGCGAGACGTTCTCGCGCTCTACCCGGTCGCGCTCATGCCCGCCTGGGTGCGGGCGATCAGCAAGGGTGAACCCGCTCGGCTACGAGGTCGACGCCCTGCGCGGGCTGTTGCTCGACCACCCCGCGGCGATCGGCACCGACCTGGTCGTGCTTGCCGTGGCGGCGGGGATCGGGATCGGCGTCGCGGCGTCGCTCCTGCCACGCCTTACGCGCCGAGCGCTGGGGCGCCCCGGCCGAGACCGGGGCGCCCCGTGCGCCTCGCTCAGGAGCCGAACGCCGTCAGGAAGCGCGCGTTCGGGCTGCCGACGCCGGTCACCTCGTCCCAGCCGGGCCCGGTGGTCAGGCTCGAGTCCTGGTCGAAGGTGCGGACGCTGAACACGATGCCGTCGGCCTTGTTGACCCCGTTCACGAAGTCGGGCCGGACGTTCGCGTCGAAGATCGAGCGGACGTCCCTGAAGGTACCGGCATGCACCCTCGCCAGATGGTAGATGGCGGGGTTCAGGAAGCCGAGGCGGCTCCTGGCGTGCTGGACCGCGTCGGCGACGATGCCGGCCATCAGCGGCGAGGAGAGGCTCGTCCCGCCGATGCGGTACTCGTCGTAGAAGGTGCCCTTCGGGAAGATCTGCGTCTCCCCGACGAGCATGCCCGTCGTCGGATCGCCATCGAGAGCGACGTCGGGGTACGCCCGGCCCGAGCCGGACATCACGACGCCGTGCTGGTAGCTCGGCCGCGGGAACACCGGCGAGAAGCCGCCGCCCGAGCCGTACAGGAACGGGTTGGCAGCGATCGGCACCCAGCTCTTGCCGTCATCCGACAGGTCGTACTTCCAGGTGCCCCAGCCGGTCTGCCACAGGAGATGGTTCCCCTGGCCGATGGCCGTGGATGTGCCGCCGACCGCGGTGACGAACGGGTCGGACGCCGGGTAGTCGGTGTCCTTGAACCCCTCGATCGCGGCCCAGTCGCCGTTGTCGCCGGACGAGAAGAGGAACGTGATGCCCTGCAGCTCGCCCTGGAGCACGACCTGCTCCCAGGCGGCGATGTCGCCCGCAGTCTCCGCGGACGTCGGGCCGCCGTACGAGTTGGAGACCACCGAGACCTTGTTCTGGTCGTCGATGCGCGCGAGCGCGTCCTGGAGGTCCCGGTTCAGGCAGCTCTTGGCGCCGTAGTAGACCACGTTCGCCTTGGTCGCCATCCCGTGGGCGGCCTCGACGTCGAGGGTCTCCTCACCGGCCCACTCGGCCGGCGTCTGGCACTGGTTCGGGTGCAGCGCGAACGAGCGCGGCAGCGACTGCGAGAACTGCCCCTTCGCGAAGGGCTCGTCGCCGTGGCGGCTCGCGTAGATGTTCGCGTCCTTCAGGATCGTGCCGGCCGCGAAGGCGTCCACGATTCCGATGCTGACGCCCTTGCCGGTGAGGCCGGTGGCGGAGACGCCGTAGGCCCCGCGGAACTGCCGCGGCGTGTAGCCGCAGACCGCGAAGTCGCGGTGCTCGCCCTTGAACCTGGGCAGGGCATCCGCCCTGATCGTGCCGTAGCTCTGCGAGCACGGCTGGGCGTTGCGGAATCCCGCCGGCGGCGGGCCGATCCGCGTCCGCGAGGCCGTGGGCGTCGAGAGACCGGTCACGCCGAGCACCGAGCCGGCCACGGCCGCCGGAACGCGCGCGTCACCGGCGGGCCCGCGGACGAGCCGGCCGGCATGCCGGTAGACGTTCAGCTTGCGGCCGAACGCCCGCTCCGCGGCAGCGACGCTGCCGCTGGCGCTGACGTACCTGTGCGACGCCTCGACACCCGTGACGCGGAGCCCAGCGGAACGGAGCCACGCGCTCACGGAGCTCACCGACGCCTGGGTCGGCGCGTACCGCGCGCGGTACTGGGCCGGCGTCAGGAAGTGGTGGTACGTCGCGCTCCCCGGTGTGGCAACGTCGGCCACGGCGCGTTTCAGCGCCGCCAGGCCGCCCCGCGGGGCGAGGTACACCCGCACGCTGACACGGCCGGACGCGTTCGCCGGCCGGACGGCGGCGTGCGCCGTCCACGCGGGGGCGCTCCCCCGCAACGCGACAGCATGTTCGCTCGCACCGGTCGCGGTCGCGGCCCCGCCTGCCGCGACGACCGCTGCGAGGCCGCACGAGGCCACGGCCCCGCGCACCAACAGTCGTCTACCCACACGATCACCTACCCCGGGAACGCGGACCCCTGGCCGGCGCGGGCCGTCCCCGTCTACCCGCGGGCGGCTCATACTAGCCGCGGTCTACGAGCCGGAGCCAGTAAAGCTACGCGGCCCGGTCGAGGCGTTCCGGCGCGTGGGCCCGGCAGGCGCCGCGCCCCGGGCAGGCGGTCTGGCATTCTGCCCGGGTGCGGCGCCCGGTCGTCCTTCTGCTGTTCGCGGCCGTGTTCGTCGGCGAGGCGATGTGGAGCGCGATCGTCCCGCTCGTGCCCGAGTTCGCGCACCGGTTCGCGCTCTCACCGCTCCAGTCGGGCTTCCTGCTCGCGAGCGCGAGCGTCGCCATCCTCATCGTCTCGATCCCCGCCGGCATCGTCGGCGATCGGTTCGGCGTGCGGCGGGTCACGCTCGTCGCGCTCGCCGTGATCGCGCTCTCCGACGCCGGTCAGGGGGTCGCGAGCAGCTTCTGGGAGCTGGTCGCAGCCCGGACGCTCTTCGGCGTCGGCTTCGGCGCCCTGTGGACGACCGGCCTCGCGTGGCTGAGCGAGGCGACCGGCGAGCGCGGCTCGCAGGCGCTCGCGCTGACCGTGACGACCGCCGGCGTCGGAAACGTCGCGGGACCGGCGTTCGCCGGCGTCCTCGTCGACCGCTTCGGGCTCGGGGCGCCGTTCACCGTCGCCGCCGTGGTCACCGCCATCCTCGTGACGGCGCTCGCGCTCGAGACGTCGGGCACCGGGCACCGGGAGGCGAGCGAGAGCATCCCTGCCGGCGGCGCCGTCCTCGCGGCGATGCGCGACCGCCTGGTGGTCGCGAGCCTGGTGCTGATGGCGCTCGGCGGCATGATCGGCGGCGCGGTGAACCTGCTCGTCCCGCTCGAGCTGCACCGGGCCGGCGTGGGCGCGGCCGGGATCGGCACCGCCTTCGCCGCCTCGGCCGTGCTCTTCATCGGCTGCAGCGCCGTCGTGGCCCACATCGGCGACCGGGCTGTGCGGGCCGGCGTCGGCGCGGCGGCGTGCGCCGGCGCCGCGGCCATCCTCCTGATCCCGCTCGCGAGCACGTCCTCCGCCTCGGTGGTGACCTTCCTGCTCGCCCGCGGCCCGGTCGCCGCCGTCCTCTACACGGTGACGTTCCCGCTCGGCGCCGTCGGCGGCCGCGAGGCCGGGATCGGGGTGGGGACGGTGGCCGCCCTGCTGAACATCATGTGGGCGGCGTCGATGCTCGTCGCGCCGGTCGCGGCCGGGGCGGTGTCGCAGGCCGCCGGCGACCGGGCGGCCTACGCGGCCGTCGCCGCGCTCTCGGTCGCCGTGGCGGCGTGGGTCG
>JBKPMQ010000232.1:0-3444 GCA_046732235.1 Actinomycetota bacterium | reverse complement strand
GCCCCGGGCCACGCCCGCCCGCGCGGGATCGCGGCCGGGGACGACGGCGGCGACGCGCCCGCCGGGACGCGGCCGGCCCCGTGGACGGACGCGCGCGGCTCGTCTCTCTACCCGCTCGACTTCCCCGACATCCTGTGCGAGCCGGGCGTCTTCGTCCCCACCCAGGGCAGCTACCTGGTGTGGAAATACCTCTTCCGCGAGGGCATCGGGCGCGGCGGCCGGTGCCTCGACGTCGGCTGCGGGACCGGCCTGCAGACGGTCCAGCTGGCCCGCAACGGCGCCGCCCACGTCCACGCGATCGACGTCGACGCCCGGGCCGCCCAGAACACGCTCACGAACGCGTTCCGAAACGGCGTCGCCGACCGCGTCACGGCCGCCGCCGTCGACCTCTTCCCCTGGGTGCCGGAGGAGCGCTACGACGTCATCGTCGCGAGCCTCTACCAGACCCCCGTCGATCCGTTCGACGGCGCGTCGACCCACCGGCCGCTCGACTACTGGGGCCGGAACCTGATCGACCACCTGATCGCGATGCTGCCCGAAGCGCTGGCCGACGACGGCGTCGCGTACCTGATGCAGCTCTCGATCATCGGCCAGCGGCGGACCGCGGCGCTGCTCGACCGAGCCGGATTCGCGTCCAGGGTCGTAGACTTCGGGTTCTTCGAATACAACGAGCTGTTCCGCGACAAGGAGCAGCAGATCCACCGGGTGGAGCAGCTGTCGGACGCATACCACCTCCGGCTGGGCGACCAGAACGTCATCGTCGCGTACCTGATCGAGGTGACGCGCGGGGCAGAAAGCGAGGCTCCACCGGCATGACCGCAGCCGACAACGAATATCTCTTCACGTCCGAGTCGGTGACCGAGGGGCACCCCGACAAGATCGCCGACCAGATCTCGGACGGCGTGCTGGACGCCGTCCTGGCCGACGACCCGTACGGCCGCGTCGCCTGCGAGACGCTCGTGAACACCGGCCTCGTGGTGGTGTCGGGCGAGATCTCGACGTCGGCGCACATCGACGTGCACGAGATCGCCCGCGAGACGGTGCGCCGGATCGGCTACGACAACGCCCTCTACGGCTTCGACTGCAACACCTGCGCCGTGATGAACGCGCTCGACCGCCAGTCGCCTGACATCGCCCAGGGCGTCGACCAGGCGTACGAGGTGCGCACGGACGCGAACGACGAGGACGTGCTCGACCGGGCGGGCGCCGGCGACCAGGGCATGATGTTCGGCTACGCGACCCGCGAGACGCCGGAGCTCATGCCGCTCCCGATCTCGCTCGCCCACCGGATCGCCAGGCGACTGGCCGAGGTGCGCCGCTCCGGCGAGATCCCCTACCTGCGCCCGGACGGCAAGACCCAGGTCACCGTCCGCTACCGGGACGGCCGCCCCGTCGCGGTCGAGAAGCTCCTGATCTCGACCCAGCACGCCGACGGCGTCGACTGCGACACCCGGATCAGGCCCGACCTGTGGGAGCACGTCGTCGGGCCGGTGCTCCCGCCCGAGCTCTACGACGAGGGCCGGCTGCGCGCGAACTTCCTGGTCAACCCGACCGGCCGGTTCGTCATCGGCGGGCCGATGGGCGACTGCGGCCTGACCGGGCGCAAGATCATCGTCGACACCTACGGCGGCATGGCCCGCCACGGCGGCGGCGCGTTCAGCGGCAAGGACCCCTCCAAGGTCGACCGCTCGGCCGCCTACGCCGCCCGCTGGGTGGCCAAGAACATCGTGGCCGCCGGGCTCGCCGACCGGGCCGAGGTGCAGGTCGCCTACGCGATCGGCGTCGCCCACCCGGTGTCGGTGATGGTGGAGACGTTCGGCACGGAGCGGATCGGGCGCGGCCGCATCGCCGAGCTCGTCGCCGAGCACTTCGACCTCCGCCCCGGCGCGTTCCGCGAGGAGCTCGCCCTGCACCGCCCCATCTACCAGAAGACCGCCGCGTACGGCCACTTCGGCCGCGACGATCCCGACTTCACCTGGGAGCGCACCGACCGGGCCGCCGCCCTGCGCGCCGCCGCCGACCTGCGCGCCCCTGCCGCCGCCGCCGTCTCCGCATGAGCCGGCCCCGGCCGCGAGGCCCTTCTCACCCGAACCACCTGGAGCATCCATGAGCACGACGACTGTCCCCACCGGCGCCGACTTCAAGGTCGCCGACCTGTCCCTGGCCGCGTTCGGTCGCAAGGAGATCCAGCTCGCCGAGCACGAGATGCCCGGGCTGATGGCGACCCGGCGCGAGTACGGCGAGTCGCAGCCGCTGCGCGGCGCCCGCATCACCGGCTCGCTGCACATGACGATCCAGACCGCCGTCCTGATCGAGACGCTGGTCGCCCTCGGCGCGAAGGTGCGGTGGGCGTCGTGCAACATCTTCTCGACCCAGGACCACGCGGCCGCCGCAGTGGCCGTCGGCCCGGACGGCACGCCGGAGAGCCCGCGCGGCATCCCGGTGTTCGCGTGGAAGGGCGAGACGCTCGAGGAGTACTGGTGGTGCACCGAGCGGGCGCTCTCGTGGCCCGACGGCGGCCCCAACCTCATCCTGGACGACGGCGGCGACGCGACCCTGCTCGTGCACCGCGGCGCCGAGTACGAGCGCGCCGGCGCGGTGCCGTCACCGGACTCGGCCGACTCGGAGGAGATGCGCGTCATCCTGCGGCTGCTCGAGCGGTCGCTGGAGGAGGACGCCAACCGCTGGACGGCGATCGCCGCGGGTGTTCGGGGGGTGACCGAGGAGACGACGACCGGCGTGCACCGGCTCTACCAGATGCAGCTCGCCGGGCAGCTCCTCTTCCCCGCGATCAACGTGAACGACTCGGTGACGAAGTCGAAGTTCGACAACCTGTACGGCTGCCGCCACTCGCTGATCGACGGCATCAACCGGGCAACCGACGTGATGATCGGCGGCAAGGTCGCCGTCATCTGCGGCTACGGCGACGTCGGCAAGGGCTGCGCCGAGTCGCTGCGCGGCCAGGGCGCGCGCGTGATCGTGACCGAGATCGACCCGATCTGCGCCCTCCAGGCCGCGATGCACGGCTTCCAGGTGACGACCCTCGACGACGTCGTCGAGACGGCGGACATCTTCATCACCGCGACGGGCAACCGCGACATCATCACGGCCGATCACATGGCCCGGATGAAGCACCAGGCGATCGTCGGGAATATCGGCCACTTCGACAACGAGATCGACGTGGCCGGGCTCGGCGCCTTCGCCGGCATCCGCAGGGTGAACGTGAAGCCGCAGGTGGACGAGTGGGTGTTCCCGGACGGCCACTCGGTCATCGTGCTCTCCGAGGGCCGGCTGCTGAACCTGGGCAACGCCACGGGGCATCCGAGCTTCGTGATGTCGGCGTCGTTCTCCAACCAGGTGCTCGCCCAGATGGAGTTGCACCAGAAGGCGGCCGGCTACGCGGTAGGCGTCTACACGCTGCCGAAGCAACTCGACGAGATGGTC
>JBKPMQ010000231.1:0-4764 GCA_046732235.1 Actinomycetota bacterium | reverse complement strand
CTGGCCGCCTCTGCCGACATGCAGCCGCTGCGCGCGGCCTAGAACTCCTGGGGTCAGACCCCGGCCGGAAACCGTGCCGAAGCTGTCACGGGGTCCGTTCGGGGTCTGACCCCGATTACAGGGCGTGCGGCACGTCGTGCTTCCAGGCCACCGAGTCGGCCCGCGCCTTCACGCTCCGCACCACGTCGAGGTCGACGCCCGTGCGCTCCGCGGCCGCCTCGGGCGTCATGCCCAGGTCGAACATCGCGACCAGCGCCCGGTCGGCGTCGCGGTACGTGAACCCGAGCTCGTCCTCGTCGGTCTGCCCGCCCCACAGGCCCGCCGTAGGATGCTTGTACAGCATCGCCTGCGGCTGCCCCAGCATGCGCGCGGCGGCGCGCACCTCGGTCTTGTAGAGGTCGGTGATCGGCTCGATGTCGGACGCGGCGTCGCCGAAGCGGGTGAAGTAGCCGAGCAGGTTCTCGGTACGGTTTTCGGTGCCGAGGACGAGCGCGTGGTGCTCCTGGGCGAGGTCGTAGATCACGATCATGCGCGCCCGGGCGCTCGCGTTCCCCTCGCGGATGTCCGACCCGCGCAGCGTCGGCCGGGCCGACGCGACCGCGTCCACCATGGGATCGATGGAGATGGTGAGCAGGTTCTCCTCCGGCAGCCCGGCGGCGAGCGCCGAGCCGCCGGCGTCGTCGATGTGCACCTGCTCGGTGTGCCGCGACGGCAGCCGCACGGCGACGACGTGCTCGGGCCCGATCGTGCGGGCCGCGAACGCCATCGCGACCGCGGAGTCGATCCCGCCGGAGAGCCCGATCACGAGCTTCCCCCGTCCCGCGGCATCCATCACCTCGCGCAGGCGCTCGCCCTTGCGGTCGAGGATCGGGCGCAGCGCCGCCTCGTCGCGCAGCAGCTCGAGCCGGTCGAGGGTACCGCCGGCCGCACGCACCTCGGCCAGCGCCCGGCGGCCGTCGCCCGGCGCGACGTCGACCGCGGCGATCGCGTCGGTGAGAACGGTCGTCTCGAACCCCTCCTCGATGGCGGCGAGGGCCGTCGCCCGCACGCAGTAGTCGGTGGCGAGGCCGCCGATCACGACCCGCGTCACCCCGCGGTCGCGCAGGTAGTCGCCGAGGCCGGTGCCGTCGAAGCCCGAGTACGTCTCGATGTCGGGGTCGCTGCTCTTGTCCTGGACGCGGTCGAAGCGCATGCCGGCGACCGACGGGTGGAACTCGGCGCCCGCCGTCCCCACGACGCAGTGCGGTGGCCACGGCCCGCCCCGGGAGGTGAAGGACATGTGGTCGGCCGGGTGCCGGTCGCGCGTCGCGACGACGGTCCCTGCGCCTTCGGCGGCGCGCGCGAGCGCGGGGGCGAGCAGGTCGCCCCCGGCCACCCCCAGGGCGCCGCCGGGGCAAAAGTCGTTCTGCATGTCGACCACGATCAGCGCCGTGGTCGCGTCGGGGCCTGTCATGACAGTTCCTCCTCGAGGGCGGTCAGCCGGGGCGAGTGCCGCGGCGGCAGGGTGTCGGGGTCGCGCAGCGCCCGTATCCGCTCGGGCAGCGCGGCGATCTGGGCGGCGGCGCGGTCGCGGACCTCGCCCAGCGAGGGCAGCCGCGCGACCACCGCGCCGCCGCGGATGACGGGCTCGAGCAGCGGCGTCCCGGTGACGGCCTCGTCGACGAGGCCGATGACGTCGCCGACCACCGTGCGGAACACCTGATGGCGGCCGGGCAGGTTCGACTTCGCCCCCGCCGCCTTCATCACCGGGCGGCCGTCGCTCGAGACCAGCTTGTAGACCCCGCCCAGCGCCGGCGCGTCGCTGGACGTGGTGAGCGCCGTGCCGACGCCGAACCCGTCGATCGGCGCCCCGGCGGCGAGCAGCTTCGCGATCCGATACTCGTCGAGGTCGCCGGAGCACACGATGCGGGTCTCGGTGCAGCCGCCCGCGTCCAGGATCTCGCGGACGGCGGTGGTCGTCTCGACCAGGTCGCCGGAGTCGAGCCGCACGGCCTGGGGCACGATCCCCGTGATGCCGGAGGCCCGGCACGCCGCGCGGGCGCCGGCGAGCGCGTCGCGGGTGTCGATCAGGAGCGTCGAGCGGTCGGGGTGGTCGCGCATGAACGCGCAGAACGCCTCGACGTCGGTCGGGAACGAGAGCACGTAGCTGTGCGCCATCGTCCCGGACGTCGGGATGCCCCACAGGAAGCCGGCCGCGACGGTGGCGGTGGCGACGCACCCGCCGATGTAGGCCGATCGGGCCGCCAGCAGCCCCGCGTCGGCGCCGTGGGCGCGGCGGAAGCCGAAGTCGATCACCGGCCGCCCGCCCGCGGCGCCGACGATCCGGGCCGCCTTCGTCGCGATCAGCGTCTGGAAGTTGACCTGGTTCAGCAGGAAGGTCTCGGCCAGCTGGCAGGCCAGGCGGCCGCCCTCCACGCGCAGGAGCGGCTCGCCGGCGTGGACGACCGTGCCCTCGGGGACGGCGTCGAGGTTCCCCGCGAACCGCAGGGCCGCCAGGTGGCGCAGGAGCGGGTCGCTGACCGTGTGCGAGCGGCGCAGGTAGTCGACCGCCTCCGTCCCGAACCGGAAGCTCGTCAGGTAGTCGCAGACGCGCTCCAGGCCGGCCGCGACCAGGAAGCCGCGGTCCTGCGGCAGCTCACGCACGAAGAGCTCGAAGGCGACATGGTCCTCCGCCTTGCCCTGGGCCAGGTACGAGTCGGCCATCGCGAGCTGGTACTCGTCGGTCATCAGCTCGACGGGCGGCCAGCCGATCATGCCGACCTCCGGTAGCGCGCGCTCTGGGCCAGGATCAGGGGGCGGCGGTCGGCGAACCGGTAGATCGCGGCCGGACGGCCGCCGGTGGGCCGCTCGCCCGACTCGGCCAGCACCCCCCAGCCGAGGGCGATGCGGCGGAAGTTGTTCGGCTCGAATGCCCGCCCGATGCCGGCCTCGTACACGCGCCGCAGCTCCGAGAGCGTGAACGTCTCGGGAAGGAGGCTCCAGGCCACGTTCTGGTACTCGAGCTTGTACGCGAGCCGCTGGCGGGCGTAGGCCAGGATCCGGTCGTGGTCGAAGGCCAGCACCGTTCCCTGCTCCGTCTCGCGCAACAGGGGCTCGAGCGGCCGCCAGGCGGCCTCGCGCGCGTCCGAGCCGGGCCGTAGCCGCACCCGCCCGCCGTCGACGAGGGCGAGGTAGCAGCACGAGATCACCCGACCGCGCGGATCGCGGTCGAGCTCGGAGAACGTCGCGAGCTGCTCCATGTAGGTGTCGGTGACGTTCGTCTCCTCGCGCAGCTCGCGCTCGGCCGCCTCCTCGAGCGTCTCGTCGGGCGTGATCAGGCCGCCGGGCAGCGCCCAGTAGCTCTCGTACGGCTCGTAGCGCCGGCGGACGAGGAGGACGTTCATACCGCCGTCCCGGAAGGCGAACACGGCGACATCTGCGGCGACGCGCGGGGTTTCAGCCTCGGTCACTTATAGACCTCGTGACTACTTTAGCACGAGGACGAGATCAGCACCGTGCGCAGGCTGGTGTAGAACTCGCGGGCGGCCTTGCCCTGCTCGCGCGGCCCGAGGCCGGACGCCTTCTCCCCGCCGAACGGCGTGTGCAGATCCACGCCGGACGTCGGCTGGTTCACGCGCACGAGACCCGTGTCGAGCCGGTTGGCGAGATCGAGCACGCGGTCGAGGTCGCGCGTGAAGACGGCGGTCACGAGGCCGTGGCGGACACCGTTCGCGAGCTCGACGGCCGCGTCCGCCCCGTCCGTGCGCATGAGGGCGCAGACCGGCGCGAACACCTCCTCCTGGGCCAGCTCGGCCGACGGGTCGTCGACCTCGACAAGGGCCGGCGCCAGGTAGTTGCCGGGCGCGTCCAGCGGGTCGCCGCCGGCGAGCAGCCGGCCACCCGCCTCCACCCCGCGCTTCACCGCCGCGGCGGCTGCGTCGCGGGCGTCGGCCGAGATCAGCGGCCCGACCAGGCACGCCTCGTCGGCGGGATCCTCGATCCGCAGGTTCTCGACCGCCGCGACCAGGGCGTCGCGCATTCCGGCGGCGACGGAGCCGTCGCAGATGACGCGGCTCGTCGCGGTGCACTTCTGGCCGGCGTAGCCCATCGCCGCGGTCGCGATCGTCGCCGCGGCCGCCCCGAGGTCGGCGTCGGCGAGCACGATCGAGGCATTCTGGCCGCCCATCTCGCACTGCACGGCGGCGCCGCGCTCGACCGCCATCCGGGCGACGGCGTTCCCGGTCGCGACCGAGCCCGTGAACGAGATCGCGTGCACCCCGGGGTGGCCGACGAGGGCGGCGCCGGCGTCGGCCCGGCCCTGCACCATCTCCAGCACCGGCATGGGCAGCTCGGGCGCGAGGCACTCGAGCAGCGCCTCGGCGCACGCGGGCGAGAACGGCGACGGCTTCCAGACGCACGCGTTCCCGTATGCGAGCGCGGGCGCGAGCTTCCAGGCCGGGATGGCGATGGGGAAGTTCCAGGGCGTGATCAGGCCGACGACGCCGCGCGGGCGGCGGCGGGCCATGAGCAGCGAGCGGCCGTCCCCCGACGGGAACGTGTCGCCGTCCGGATCGAGCGCCGCCTGGGCGTGGTAGCGCAGGATCGCCGCGGTGCGGGCGGCCTCGCCGCGGGCCTCGAGCACGGGCTTCCCCACCTCGCGGCGGACGAGCTCGCCCAGCTCCGCGGCCCTCGCCTCGACCCGGGCGGCGGCCCGGTCGAGGGCGTCGGCACGGGCCTGCGCCGGCAGCCCGGCATATCCGGTTGCGGCGTCGCGCGCCGCAGAGA
>JBKPMQ010000230.1:0-7654 GCA_046732235.1 Actinomycetota bacterium | reverse complement strand
GCCGCCGCCACCCCCTCGGCCCCGGCGGGATCGGCGCCGTGCGCGAGCGCCACCCGCACCTCCGCGTCCGGGGGCGCGTTGTCGCACAGGAAGCGGTCGAACTCCCGCAGCGCCCGCCGCCGGCCGCCGACGACGCGCCGGTAAAGGGCGAGCTCGCCGTCGCGGAGCGTCAGGAGCGGCCGCAGGCCGACCGCGTTCCCCGCCAGCTCGCCCGTGCGGCTGATGCGCCCGCCCCGGCGCAGGTACTCGAGGGTGTCGACGTAAATCACGAGCCGCAGCCGCTCGCGCGCCGACTCGACCCACCCCGTCACCTCCTCGAGGGTCGTGCCGGCCTCGAGCAGACGTTGCACGCCGTCGGCGAGCATCGCCGTGCCGACGCTGACGCTGAGCCCGTCGAGCACCGTGACCCGGCCGCCCGAAGCGGGATCCTCGGCCGCGATCCGGGCCGCCTGCACGCTGCCCGACACCTTCGAGGAGACGGGCAGAACGATGACGTGGGCATAGTCCGAGAGCGCCTCGTACGCGCGCAGGTAGGCGCCCGGCGACGGCGCCGCCGTCTGCGGGTGCGGGCCGCCGTTCCGGAGCCGCCGGTAGAACTCCGCCGGCTCGATCTCGCGCCAGTCCTCGAACTGCTCGTCGCCGAACCGGACGGTGAGCGGCACCATCCGCCAGTTCGCGTGCTCGCGCTCGGGGTGCGGCAGGTCGGCCGTCGAGTCGAGCACGACGGCGGTGTTCTCGGCGGTGAGGCCGCCGTCGTCCGCGCGGCCGCCGGGGAGGGCGACGAGCGTCGGCGCCGCGCTCAGCCGCTCCTCGCGCCGGCGGGTCTGCTCGTGCATGTTGGCGATCGCGACCCGGTCGAGGCTGCCCATCGCGACGGCCCGCGACAGGGCCGCCCCGGGGTCGTCGGTGTGCAGGTGCACGCGGCACATCGGCGCCTCCCCGACGACGAGCAGGCAGTCGCCCATCGCGAGCAGCTCGGCCTCCAGCCGGTCGCGGTCGATGTCGTCGCCCTCGAGCAGGAAGGACGTGCAGTAGCGAAACTGCGACTCCTCCTGGTGCACGGCCTCGAAGCTGAGCGGGCGCTCGATCGCCTCCAGCGGCGCCTGGATGTGCTCGCCGCGCACCCCGGCCACCGCGCCCCGGCAGAACTCCACCAGGCCGGCGGCGCCCGCGTCGACCACGCCCGCGTCGCGCAGGACGGCCAGCATTCCCTGGGTGCGGGCAACGGCGTCGGCGCCCGCCTCGAGGACGGCGTCCAGCACGTCGTGCAGATCGTCGCCGGCCAGGCGTTCGGCCGTCTCCGCCATCTCCCGGATGACCGTCAGCATCGTCCCCTCGATGGGCTGCTGGACCGGCCGGTACGCGGCCTCCGTGGCCGATCGGAGGGCGCGCGCGAGCACGTGCGAATCGATCTCGCCGGCCGCCCCGGCGACGTCGGCGAACCCGCCCACGATCTGCGACAGGATCGCGCCGCTGTTCCCGCTCGCGCCCATGAGCACCGCCCGCTTCGCCGCCGTCGCGACGGCGGCCGGCCCGTCGGCCGTCGCCGCCTCGAGGCCGGTCGCGAGCTCCCGGGCGGTGTCGGCCAGGTTCGAGCCGGTGTCGCCGTCGGGGACGGGGTAGACGTTCAGGTCGTTCAGGCGGCCGCGGCTGGCCTCGACGGCGGCCGCGGCCCCGCGCGCCGCCGCCACCGCGATCCGATGGGCATCGCTCATGCCGTGCGCTTCACGCCCTGGATGTGGATCTGCAGCGCCGCCACCTCGAGCTCGGTCAGCTTCTCGACCTGGTACTTCACGCGCGACCGCAGGTTCGCGGCCACCTCCGCCAGGTTGAGGCCGAACTCAACCACAACGTAGAGGTCGATTGCCAGGCCGGCGGGCTCGCGGCGCACGCTCACGCCCTGCGTGAGCCGGTCGCGGCTGAGCAGGTGGGCGACGCCGCGGGTGAGGCTGGTCGCGGCCATGCCGACGACGCCGTAGCACTCCAGCACCGTCAGCCCGACGATCTGGGCGATCACCTCATCGGCGAACGAGACGGAGCCGGACGTGCCCGCGGAGGTCGATCCGGCGGCGCTGACCGACGTGCGCACCATCACGAGTTCAGACGCGCGTTCGCCCCCCGTGGTTGCGTCCGCGGCGAATTCATCATCTATACTCCGCCGCCGTGTCCAGAGTGTGCGTGATCTGTTCCAAGAAGCCCGGGTTCGGGCACAACCGCAGCCATTCCATGGTGGCGACGAAGCGCCGCTTCAACCCGAACCTGCAGCAGATCCGGATCGTGCTCGACGGGTCGCCGACCCGCGCGTACGTCTGCACCCGCTGCCTGAAGAGCGGCCGCGTGCAGAAGGCGGTGTGAGCGGCCCGCCGCTGCGGCGAGCCGACCTCGACCCCGACCCGCTGCGCCAGTTCGCCGCCTGGTACACCCGGGCCGCGGACGCCGTCGACGCGCCGGAGGCGGTCGTGCTCGCAACGGCCACCTCGGCCGGGGCGCCGTCGGCCCGGATGGTGCTGCTGAAGGGCTTCGACCACCGCGGGTTCGTCTTCTACACGAACTACTTCAGCCGCAAGGGCCAGGAGATCGCCCAGAACCCCCGGGCCGCCATGCTCTTTCACTGGTCGCCGCTCGGGCGCCAGGTGCGCGTCGAGGGGGTCGTGCACCGGATCGACGCGGCCGAGTCCGACGCCTATTTCCGGACGCGGCCCCCCGGCAGCCGGCTCTCCGCGGCCGCGTCCCCGCAGAGCCGGCCGGTCGCAAGCCGCGACGTGCTCGAGGCCGCGGTCGCCGAGCTCGTCTCCCGGCATCCCGACGGCGACGTGCCGCGGCCGGACGAGTGGGGCGGGCTCCGCCTGGTCGCCTCCCGGTTCGAGTTCTGGCAGCACGGCGACGACCGCCTCCACGACCGCTTCCGCTACCGCCGCGAGGGCGAGATCTGGACGCTCGAGCGGCTTGGGCCGTAGCGCGCCGGCTCAGGGCAGCGGCAGGCGCAGCACCCGACTGCCGGAGCGGCCGTTCACCCACCACACGAGCCGCCCGTCGCTGATCGCCAGGCCGTGCGGGACGAGCATCGCGCGGTAGGCGCGGGAGACGCGGCCGGTGGCGGGGTCGAGCGTCATGATCGAGCGGCCGCTCACCCAGGCCACCACGCGGCGCCCGATCGCGACCACGGGCTGGATGCGCCCATCAAGGGCGCGTGAGCCGAGGCGGACGCAGGTGCGGGCGGAGAGCCTGACCAGGCGGTGGCCCGGCGACGCCGGCACGATCGCGGCGATCCGGGCCCCGTTCGTGGCCACGGCCGTCGGCACACCGGCGACGCCGGCGGTGCAGCTCCGCGTCCGCGTGTGCAGGTTCCAGGACTCGATCCGCTCGGTACCGCGGGTCGGCGGCACGACCCGGTCCCCCATCGGCTGCGGCAGCTTCAGCGGGACGATCGCGAGCGCCGGCCACCGGGCCGCGAGCCGGGCCGCGCCAGGAGCGCCGGCGATGGCCGCGGCCGTCCCCGTTCCCGCGGGTGCGTAGCGCATACCGGCGGACGTCATCGACGAGACGCCGGGGCCGCCGGCGGACCCGAGCTCGCACTCCATCGCAGGATCGACCTCGGTCGCGACGATGCGGCTGAAGGCCACCCCGCCGCCGTAGGCCAGCGGCCCGATCGACTCGCCCGAGCACGTCACCTCGTAGAACTCGTCGGCGAGGCGCGTGGTGCCGTCGGGGCCGATGCGCCAGACGGTCGCCTCCGTCCCGTCGTGGGTGGCGTTCAGGGGCGTGAGATCGATCGAGTCGTAGACGAGCGTGTGCGACCCCAGCGCGACCCCCCGTCCGTGATCGTCGGTACCGCCCCGTGAGCAGCGCACCGGCACCGACTGGCGCCCGCCGAGCAGCGGGAGCACGTGGACCGAGTTGCACACGCCCCCGAAGCCGTCCGTGAAGTGGGTGCGGTAGGCCACGCGGCCCCCGTTCGCGGCGAGCGAGATGACCGGCTTGGACGTCACCGCGACGGTGACCGGGTGGGATGCACCGTACGCGGCGGTCGCCGACGAGAGCCCCGCCACCAGCACGACTGCGATCCACCCTGCCGTTCTCGATCGGAACCCCACCTGATTCCATCGTACTCCGAAGAAGCGGGGACTGTCCCCGATTGCGGGGACGCCCCTACCCGAGCACCTCCCGGATCCCCGGCAGTCGCCGGCCGAGCAGCGCCGCCGCCCGCGAGCACTCGAGCCGGCAGTCCCGCGGCCGCTCCGGGACGGCGCCGGCGCTCGTCCTCGTCCGCAGGTGGGCCGTGGCGCGGCCGTTGGCCACTGCGACCAGGCAGGCCATCTCGTAGCGGCTGACTCCGTCTGCCCCGGCCAGGTGGAGCGGCCCGGCGTGCGCCACCTCCGCCAGCGCCAGCAGCGCATCGGCGAGGTCGGTGACGTGCACGGGGCAGCGCAGCTCGTCGGTGAAGAACGCGAGATCGGCCCGGCCGTCGACGACGTCGAGGATCCGGCGCTCGTGGCCGGAGAGGCCCTGGCCGCCGTAGATCAGCGAGGTGCGCACGATCGTCGCCTCCGGATGCCGCTCCGCCACCGCCGCCTCGGCGGCCGCCTTGGCCCGGCCGTACTCGAGCACGGGGCTCACCGCGTCCTCTTCGGTATATGGCCGCCCGGCGCGCCCGTCGAAGACGAGGTCCGTCGAGACGTGGATCATCCGGGCATCGCACGCCGCCGCGGCCGCGGCGACGTTTGCCGAGCCGTCCACGTTCGTCGCCCACGCGTCGGGCCCGTCCTGGAGGTAGGCGGCGTGGACGACGCACTCCGGGGCGACGTCCGCCGCGAGCGCCTCCACCGCCGCCGCGTCGCGCACGTCCAGGCGAACCGGCCCGGGTGTCGTGAACGACGTGCCGACGGCCTCCCGGCCGGCGCCGCGCGCACGGCGGACGACCTCGCCGCCCAGGTGGCCGGAGCCGCCGGTGACGAGCAGCCGGCGCGGGCTCACATACGGCGGCCGCGCGGGAGCGCGCGCATCAGCTGGGCCATGTCGACGGCCGCGTCGGCGGCCTCGGCGCCCTTGTTCCCGTGCGAGCCACCGGCGCGCTCCTCGGCCTGCTCCGTCGTGTCGGTCGTCAGCAGCCCGAAGCTGACCGGCAGGCCGGTGTCCAGGGAGGCCTGGATCACGCCGCGCGACGCCTCGCTGCAGACGTACTCGAAGTGCGGCGTCCCCCCGCGCACGACGCAACCGAGCGCGACGACCGCCTGGTGGCCGCCCGCCTCCGCCAGGCGCCGGCATGCCAGCGGCAGCTCCCACGCCCCGGGGACGAGGACGACGGTGATCCGGTCGCGCGTGATGCCGCGCTCCTCCAGCCGGTCGATCGCGCCGTCCAGCAGCTTCTGGACGATCGAGGCGTTGTACCGCGACGCGACCACCGCGACGTCCATTCCCGCCATCGGCGGCGCCGTGACGGCGTGGCAGCCCGCGGGCACCGTGAGCGTACCCGCGCCCTCCTCGCTCACCGGGGCGGCTCCGACGACGTGTCGTCCTGGAGGCGCAGGCCCTGGTGGTGCAGGATGTGGCCCATCCGCTCCCGCTTCGTGCGCAGGTACTCGGCGTTGAACGTGTTCGGCTCCGCCTCGATCGGCAGCTGCTCGGTGACGGTGAGCCCGTAGCCCTCGAGCCCCTCCAGCTTGCGCGGGTTGTTCGTGAGGACGCGGATCGAGGTCAGTCCGAGATCGGCCAGGATCTGGTACCCGACGCTGTAGTCGCGCGAGTCGACCGGGAACCCGAGGTGCACGTTGGCGTCGACCGTGTCGTAGCCCTGCTCCTGCAGCTCGTACGCGCGCAGCTTGTTCAGGAGGCCGATCCCGCGTCCCTCCTGCGCGAGGTAGAGCAGCACGCCCGTCCCCTCCTGCGCGATCTGCGACATCGCCCGCTCGAGCTGCTCGCCGCAGTCGCACCGGAACGAGCCGAAGACGTCGCCGGTCAGGCACTCGGAGTGGACGCGGACGAGCACGTCCTTCGCGCCGTCGACCTCGCCGCACACGAGCGCGACATGCTGCTGGCCGTCGATCACCGACCGGTAGCCGTGGGCCGAGAACGGGCCGTACCTGGTGGGCATGTCGGCGATCGCGATCCGCTCGACCAGCCGCTCCGTGCGGCGCCGGTAGGCGACCAGGTCGGAGACCGTGATCATCTTCAGGCCGTGCCGGGCGCAGTACGTCGTCAGGTCGGGCACCCGCGCCATCGTCCCGTCGTCGTTCATGATCTCGCAGATGACGCCGGCCGGCGTGAGCCCGGCCAGGCGGGCGAGGTCGACGGCGGCCTCGGTCTGCCCCATCCGCTCGAGCACCCCGTAGCCGCGGGCGCGAAGCGGGAAGACGTGGCCGGGCTGCACCAGATCGCCCGGCTTCGCGTCGGGGTCGATCGCGACCCTGATCGTGTGGGAGCGGTCGGCGGCGGAGATACCGGTCGAGACCCCGGTCCGCGCCTCCACCGAGACGGTGAATGCGGTGCGGAGCGGCGCCTCGTTGTGGTTCGTCATCGGGTGGAGCCCGAGCGCGTCGCAGCGGCTCTCCTCGAGCGCGAGGCAGATCAGCCCGCGCGCGTGCTTGGCCATGAAGTTGATCGCCTCCGGCGACACGTGGTCGGCCGCGATCGTGAGGTCGCCCTCGTTCTCGCGGTCGGGCGAGTCGACCACCACGACCATCCGCCCGGCCCGGATCTCCGCGATCGCCTCCTCAACGGTCGCGAAGGCCGACTCGTCGACATCGGGATAGGCCTGAAGGAATTCGGTGTCCATGGTCATGACGGGCCTTTCGATGGTACCAGTGCGGCCGCGCCGACCAGCTTCTCGACGTACTTCCCGACCAGGTCGGCCTCGAGGTTCACGCGGGCCCCCGGCTCGAGCGCCCCGAGCGTCGTCACGGCGCGCGTGTGCGGGATGAGGGCGACCGTGAAGCCGTCGTCGTCGTACGCCGCGACGGTCAGGCTGACCCCGGCGACGCACACGGACCCCTTCTCGATCGTGTAGCGCGCGACGGCCTCCGGCGCCGCGAACGTGACCCGGACGCCGTCGCCGTCCGGCTCGACCGAGGTCACCTGGCCGACCCCGTCGACGTGCCCCTGAACCCAGTGGCCGCCGAGCCGGTCGCCCATCCGCATCGCCGCCTCGACGTTCACGCGGTCGCCCGGCTGCAGGCGGCCGAGCGTCGTCCGCCGCAGCGTCTCCGCCACGGCGTCGAACTCGAGCGCGCCGTCGCCGGCCTCGACGACCGTGAGACAGCAGCCGTCGATCGCCACCGAGTCGCCGATCGCGCAGACCGGCGCGGTATCCGGCGCCGAGAGCCGCAGACGGGCACCGTCCGGCGTGGCGGAGATCGCCTCGATCGTCCCCATCTCGCCGACGATGCCGGTGAACACGTGACTGCGCCTCTCTAGAGCTCGGTCACGGTGAGGATATCGGGGCCCGACGCGGCGGTGCTCCAGGGCTCCGGCAGGTCCACATGGCGGGTGAAGAGCCCCGGTCCGCGGCCGAGCTTGATCGGCGCCCGGTAGAGCAGCAGGCGGTCGATCAGGCCGGCATCCAGGAAGGCCGTCGCGAGCGTGGCGCCGCCCTCGAGCAGGAGCGCCCAGATCCGCCGCCGGCCGAGCTCCGCGAGCGCCTCGGCCGGCGAGGCGGCCG
>JBKPMQ010000229.1:0-9815 GCA_046732235.1 Actinomycetota bacterium | reverse complement strand
GCGTGAGGGGGCCCGCCTGCGCGGCGCCCACGACCGGCTGCGCCTGCTCGGGCCCGCGGCGACGCTCGAGCGCGGCTATGCCATCGTGCAGGACGGGGCGGGTGCCGTGGTACGCGAGGCGGCGACGCTCACCACCGGCGACCGGATCGGCGTGCGCCTCGCCGCCGGCCGCCTCGGCGCGCAGGTCGAGGAGGTGGAGCCGTGACCGCGGACCCGAGCTTCGAGCAGGCCCGGGACGAGCTGGAGCAGATCGTTCGCAGGCTCGAGGACGGCAGCACCTCGCTCGACGAGGCGCTCGCCCTGTGGGAGCGCGGCGAGCAGCTGCACGCGCTCTGCCGCGCCCGCCTGGACGCCGCCGAGGAGCGGGTGGCGGAGCTGCTCGCACGGCTCGGCCGCGCGCCCGGCGCGGGCGGCACCGACGCCTCAGGCTGAGAAGCCGGTCTCGCCGACCGGCGGCTCCTCGACGACGTCGATCCCGTCGACGACGGCGCCCAACGGGCCGTTTCCGCAGAAGCGCACCATCCCGTCGACCGCCACCTCGTCGCCCTCGAACACGGCCTCCACCTGCCCCGTCGGCAGGTTGCGCACCCATCCGGCCACGCCCCGCGTGCGCGCGTGCCGGCTCACCGCGGCGCGGAAGCCGACGCCCTGCACGCGGCCCGAGACGACGACCCGGCGGCGGACGGCCATGGGGGCAACGTACCCGCTGGGAAGGACTGGGATGCAGGCCGTCGAACTGGGAGGGTCCCCAAGGAGAACCTCCGTACCGATGCGCCTTCGCACCGCAGCACTCGCAGCCACCACGCTCGCCCTCGCCGGCGCCGCTCCCGCGGCCGCGCGCACCCACTACGTCGTCCGCTACGGCGACACGCTCACCGCCATCGCCCGCGACCACGGCGTCGGCCTGCGGCGGCTGGCGCGCGCGAACCATCGCCCCGTGAACGGCATCCTCCGCGCCGGCAGCGTCCTCGCCATCCCGGGCCGCTCGGCGGGCACGCGCACCTACACCGTGCGCTGGGGCGACACGCTGTCCGGGATCGGGGCCCGCTTCGGCGTGGGCGTCGAGGAGCTGGCGCGGTCGAACGGCATCTCCCCCGCCGGCCTGCTCCTGGCCGGCACGACGCTGCACCTGCCGGCGGACGCGCGCAGCGGCGGAGGCGGGGGCTCGATGGGGATGGGCGGCAGCTACGTCGTGCGGCCCGGCGACACGCTCTGGGACATCGCCGCCCGCTTCGGCGTCGGCATGCACCGGCTGGCGCGGGCCAACGGCCTGCGCGTGCACGGGATCCTGCTCGCGGGCATCACCCTGCGCGTCCCGGCCGGCACGGTGCCGCCGGCACAGAGCCCGCTCGACCAGTGGTCGGTGCCGGCATCCATCAACGCCTGGTCGGCCCACTACGGCGTCGACGCGGCGCTGGCCCGGGCCGTGGGCTGGCAGGAGTCGGGCTTCCAGACGAACATCCTTTCGCCCGCAGGCGCATGGGGCCCGATGCAGATCATTCCCGGCACGTGGAAGTACGTCGAGGACGTCCTCATCGGCCACCCCGTGCCCCGCACGGGCGACGGCGACGTCCGGATCGGGGTCGCGCTCCTGCACCACCTGATCGGCGCCTTCGGCGGCAACGAGGCGCTGGCGGTCGCCGCCTACTACCAGGGCGAGCGCTCGGTGCGCGCGCGCGGCATGCTGCCGGAGACGCGCGTGTACGTCCGGAACGTCCTGGCCCTCCGCGGCCGGGTCTAGCCGGCGTCGGCCGCCGCGATCGGCCGGCCCACCGTGAGCGCGTCGCGCAGCCCCCGCTCGAGCTCGTGGAACGCGGCGTCCGGGTCGCAGCCGACGGCGTCGAGCACCTTGCTGAAGAAGCAGCGGGCCGCCGCGGCCAGGACGACGTCCAGGATCTCCGCGTCGGAGAGGCCGAGGCTCCGCAGACGCTCGATGTCCGCTTGCGACACCGTGGTCGCGTCGGCCGCGACCTTGTCCGCGACGTCGATCACGGCCATGTCGACCTCGTCGAGCTCGTCCGAGGCTCTTCCGAGGGCGATGTCGCGCACGACCTGGGCGGGGATCAGGCGCGCGAGCACCCGGCCGTGCGCGAGCGAGCAGTAGCTCGAGCGCAGGCGGCGGGCGGCGGCGAGCGTCGCGATCTCGTAGCGGCGCTCGTCCATGTTCGCCTTGATCGACCCGTTCAGCCCCCGCCACGCTGCATAGACGCCCGGGCGATGAGAGTATGCGCGGGTGAAGTTCGGCAGGAAGCCCCAGGCGGCCCGGTCTGTCTCGTACATGGCCGCGACGTCGCCGTCGGCGGCGTCCGGGGGGATCGTGTCGATGAACGCCATCGTGTCTTCCTTCCGAGCTGGGCGGTGGTCAGGCGGGCTCACGCAGGGCTGCGGCGCGCGCGTCCGCGTGCCGGCGAAGCGTCTCACACACCTGGGCGCAGAGCGCGAACACCGCGGGGTCGGCCACGCGGTAGTAGCCGTGCAGGCCCTGGCGGCGCCGCTCGACCAGGCCGGCGTCGGCCAGGAGGGCGAGGTGCTTCGACACGTTGGCCTGGGTGCAGCCAAGCTCGTCGGCGAGGCTGCCGACGCTGCGCTCTCCGTCGGCCAGCAGATCGAGCAGCCGCAGCCGCGTCGGCTCCGACAGGAGCCGGAAGCGCTCGGCGATTGCCGTCGCCATGGCGGGGGTAAGGGGTCGGGGCAGCGTCACTTGCAAAAGTGTATCGTATGTGCAACTATATAGCTAGTCAGTTGAATATTGCTTGAAGGAGCATCTGTGTCCAGCATCGAGATCACGAAGAGCAACTTCCAGTCCGAGGTCGTCGACTCCGATGTCCCGGTCCTGCTCGACCTGTGGGCAGCCTGGTGCGGCCCGTGCCGCATGGTCTCGCCCATCGTCGACGAGCTCGCCGGCGACTACGCCGGGCGGATCAAGGTCGGAAAGGTGGATGTCGACGCCGAGCCCGAGCTGGCCGGCGCGTTCGGCGTCTCCAGCATCCCGACGCTTCTCCTGCTCAAGAACGGCGAGATCGTCGAGCGCGCGGTGGGCGCGCGGCCGAAGGCCCAGCTCGCGCAGGCCCTGCGCCTGGACGACCACGTGACCGCCGCCGCGTAGGCCCGAGTCCCTCCGTTTCGGGGAGGGCGGCTCACCGCGCACGGGAGTGCGGCCCGCGGGCCGCACGCCGATCATGCATCCACGCGGGCCGATGACCTGCCGCCGGTGTCGGCCCGCGCTTCTCCGGCGTTTCCAGCGGGGCCTGGCCCCGCTACGGGGCCTGGCCCCTCAGTGCCTTCTCGTAGACGTCGGCGCGCCAGGCGGCCCGCATCCCGGCCCGCTCGTACAGGCGCTTTGCGTCGGTCGGGTTCTCCGAGTCGACGCCGAGGGCGACCCGGCGCTCGCCCCGCTCCCAGAAGAGGCCGAAGGCGGCCTGGAGCAGCGCCAGACCGAGGCCCCGCCGGCGCCACGGCGCCCGCACGCCGAGCGCGTTCACGAACCCCATCCCGAACTGCCCGGGCGTGCAGAGCGCGATCCCGCACACCTCGTCGCCGTCGCGCGCGACGACCCACAGGCCGGGGTCGAAGCGCGGATCCGAGAACTTCCGCTCCCGCCATTCCTCGAGCGCCTCGGAGGTATGCGTCCACTCCTGCGCGAACGTCTCCTCCAGGCAGTCGTGGACGGCTGCGTCGTCGGTGCCGGGCCGGAACGGCCCCACGACGACGCCCTCCGGCCAGCGCGGCGGCGGCGGCGGGCCGTCCAGGTCGATGCGCATGCGCAGGAAGCTGCGGATCGGCCGGTAGCCATGTGACTCGAGCAGCGCCCGGGCGGCCGCGTCCGCGTAGAGCACCGCGTTTCGCAGCACCACCCGCTCCTGGGCAGATGCCTCGGCCAGCTCCATCGCGCGCGCCTCGGTGAGCGCCACGAGCCGCGCGCCGACGCCGTGGCGAGCATGATCGGGGTGGACGTACCCGTCGGCCTCGAGCACCCCTTCGCCCTCGTCCCGCAACGTCGCGAAGCCGGCCGGCGCACCGTCGCGCTCCACCAGCCAGGCGTCGCGCGCCAGGTCGCCGAGGGTGCCCCACTCCCGCACGACCTCCGTCTCGTCCCACTCGTCCGCCTCATCGCCGGCCGTCGCCCGCTCGAACGCGTTGCCGATCGCGGCCACCGCGGCGGCGTCGGCCGCGACCGGAGGGCGGACCCGCAGCGTCACGTCGGTATGGGCTCGGCGAGCGCCGCGTCGACCGCGTCCGCGTCGGCCGGGATCGGGATCGTCTCGACCGCCGGCGCCACCGCCTCGACGGTCTTCAGGCCGTCCCCGGTGATGTAGGCGACGACGGTCTCCCCCGCCCCGATCTCGCCCCGCTCGGCAAGCTTCCGCAGCACCGCGGTCGTGACGCCGCCGGCCGTCTCGGTGAAGATCCCGGTCGTGCGGGCGAGGAGCTGGATCCCCTCGACGATCTCCTCGTCGGAGGCGGCCTCGATGCTGCCCCCGGTGCGGCGGGCGACCCCGAGCGCATAGACGCCGTCGGCCGGGTTGCCGATGGCGAGTGACTTCGCGATCCCCGTGGGGCGGACGGGCACGACCGCGTCCGTGCCGCCCGCGAACGCCGAGGCCACCGGGGCGCAGCCGTCGCCCTGCGAGCCGTGCATGACCGGCGCCGGCCCCGGCTCGATCAACCCGGCCGCCCGGCCCTGCTCGAACCCCTGCAGGATCTTCGTGTACAGGGAGCCGGAGGCGATCGGGGCAACCACCCGGTCGGGCGCGCGCCAGCCGAGCTGCTCGGCCGTCTCGAGGGCGATCGTCTTCGAGCCCTCGGAGTAGTAGGCGCGCATGTTCACGTTCACGAACGCCCACGGCCGGTCGTACGCCAGCTCCGAGCAGAGCCGGTTGACGTCGTCGTACGAGCCGTCGACGGCGAACACCGTGGCGCCGTAGGCGGCCGCCGAAATGATCTTCTCCCGCTCCAGGTTCGCCGGCACGAAGATGTAGGTCGGGAGGCCGAGGGCGGCGCCGGCGGCCGCCGTCGCGCCCGCGAGGTTGCCGGTCGAGGCGCACGCGAGCGCCCCGTAGCCGAGCTCGACCGCCTTGGCGGCGGCGACGGCGACGACGCGGTCCTTGAACGAGTGGGTCGGGTTCGCGGTCTCGGTCTTCACGTACAGCTCGCAGTCGAGGCCGAGCTCGGCCGCCAGCCGGTCGGCCCGGATCAGCGGCGAGCACCCGACCGGCAGGCCATGCTTCGGCGGCGCGACGGGCAGGAAGTCGGCGAAGCGCCAGAGCGTCTGCGGCCCCGCGGCGACCCGGTCGCGCGCGACCGGCTCCGACTCGTCCCAGCCGACCTCGAGCGGGCCGAAACAGCGGTCGCAGGCGAAGAGGGCCTCCAGCGGGTAGGTGGCGCCGCAGCCCTTGCAGGCGAGATGGGTTGCCTTCATGGTCGATCCCCTACGTTCGGGCCGGCGCCGCTCGGCGCGGCCGGTTCACATCGTCCGGGATCCGCCGGATCCCGCCGGATTTGGCACCTTTCCCGGCTGTGGCCGGGATGGTTGCCGAGGCTTCACGGGGCCGGTCCCTCCGCCTCTCTGGATGCGACGCCGGGGATCGCCCCGGCGGTGCTGGTCACATCGTAGACGGCACCTTCCGCGGGCGGCAACCGCGAACCGGCGGGAAGATTCCTGCCGGCTCACCCGTCTCTTGGACATGTTCGCCAACGCGCACGTGCACGAGGACCTCTCCCGGCTCCGGGCCGCGGAGCTGGCCGCCCAGGCCCGCCACGCGGAGCTGCTCCGCCGCGCCCGGAGCGGCGATCTGCAGCCCGAGCTGCGGGCAGGGCGCGAGCACGACCGGCGCGTACGTGTGGCCGCGCGACGGCGCGGTCGGCCGGCAATGGCATAGCGCCACGCCGGCGCCGGCTTGGCGGCCGTCCGAGCTCACCCCTCGCTCAGGCGGCCGCCTCGACCGGCTCCCGCGCGACCGTGACGCCTGCAAGCGCGGCCAGGCGACGGTCGGACTGCTCCTGTGCCCAGGCGGCGAAGGTGCCGTCGCTCGGCCGCTCGGCCGCGTACGCGCGCACGATCCGCTCGACCGCGTAACGGGCGTCGTCGGCCGGGATCGCCTTCGACGCCACCCGGCGCCCGAACCCGGCATCGGCGCCCAGGCGGCCGCCGATGTGGAGGATGAAGCCCTGCACGCGTCGGCCGTCCGGGAGGCGGGCGATGCCGCCCTGCAGGCCGATGTCCGCCACCTGGTACTGCGCGCACGCGTTGGGGCAGCCATTCAGGTTGATCCGCAGCGACCCGGCCACGTCGCCGACCCGGCGCTCGAGGTGCTCGATCAGCTCGCGTGCGCGCTCCTTCGTCTCGACGATCGCGAGCTTGCAGAACTCCATCCCGGTGCAGGAGATGATCCCGCGCCGGAACGTCGAGGCGCGCGTGGGCAGGCCGACGTCGGCGAGCGACGCCGCCGCCTCCTCGACGTCGGCGTCCGGCACGCCGAGCACGATCACGTTCTGGCGGTTCGTGCACCGCAGCTCGCCCGACCCGAACCGGTCGGCGATGTCGGCCACCGCGATCATCTGCTCGCCCGTGAAGCGGCCGCGCAGCGTCGTCGCGCCGAGGTAGTAGAGGCCCGGCTCGACCTGGGGATGGATCCCCAGGTGGTCGCGGTGGGGGTCGATCGGGTCGGCCGGGGCGACCGACGCCGGCAGCGGCCGGCCGAGCCTGCGCTCGACCTCGGCCCGCAGCCGCTCCACGCCCCACTCGTCGACCAGGAACTTGATCCGCGCCCGCGTGCGCTTGGTGCGGCTGCCCTCGTCGCGGTAGATCTCGGTGATGGCGGCGCAGACCTCGGCCGCCTCCTCCGGCAGCACGAACGCGTCCAGCCGCCGGCCCATGCGCGCGGACGCCCCCAGGCCGCCCCCGACCCAGACGTCGTAGCCCAGGACGCCGTCGCGCTCGACCGCCACGAGCCCGATGTCGTTGATCTCGTGCTGGGCGCACCGGTGCAGGCAGCCCGACACCGACACCTTGAACTTGCGGGGCAGGTTCGAGAAGCGCTTGTCGCCCACGAAGGTGCGCTCGAGCTCGGCGATGACCGGCCGTGAGTCGAGCAGCTCGTGGCCGTCGACGCCGGCCAGCGGGCAGCCGACGACGTTCCGCCACACGTCGCCGCACGCCTGCGTGAAGGAGAGGCCGACGGCGTTCAGCTCGTCCAGCACGATCGGGAGATCCTCGATCCGCAGCCAGTGGAGCTGGATGTTCTGCCGGGTGGTGATGTCCCCCATGCCCCGCCCGTATCGCTCGGCGAGGCGGCCGACCGTGCGCAGCTGCTCCGAGGTGACGATCCCGTTCGGGAACTTGATCCGCAGCATGAAGAAGCCGTCGGTCTCGTCGGACGGCCCCGGCTCGCCGGAGGCGGCGGACTCCTCGGCCCGCTGCGTGTAGATCCCGTACCAGCGAAACAGCGTGAGGTCGTCCGGCTCGATGGCGTCGAAGCCCAGCTCGGCGTACCGGTAGATGTCGGCCAGCACGTCCAGCCCGTCCTTGCGGGCCTTGATGTGCTCGATCTCCGGCAGTTTGGCGGCGGCGTCGGGGGGCATGGCGCGCTCCTTCTCGTTTGTGCCGGCCACCATAGCAGTTTGGATCCAAACGTCAATGTTACGGATACATCAAAGGGGTGTTCGACCCGCCGCAGTGTTACGATCGAGCGTGTGAGTCCGCACACTCCCGTCCTCTCCCGCGCCGACGACCTTGCCCACAGGCTCCAGGTCGAGATCGTGACGGGACGGATCCCGCTGGGGTCGCGGCTGCGCCAGGAAGACCTCGCGAGCCGCTTCGGCGTGAGCCGCACGCCCGTGCGCGAGGCGCTGCGCCAGCTGCAGGCGATCGGGCTCGTCGACCAGCTCGGCCACCGGGGCGCGGTGGTACGCCGGTTCAGCCCCGAGGAGTGCCGCAACGTCTACCTGGTGCGGGCTGAGCTCGAGGGCCTGGCGGCCGAGCGGTCGGCCGGCCGGCTGACGGGCTACGACAAGGGCGACCTCGAAGTCGCCCAGGCGTTGCTGCGCACCGGCTACGAGCGCCACCGCTCGCTCCCGCGCGACGACGAGGAGGGCCTTGCGATCCTGTGCGAGCAGTGGTCGCAGGCGAACGAGCTCTTCCACAACGTGATCCTGGCCGCCGCCGCCTGCCCGCCGCTGCGAGACACCGTCCAGTCGCTCCAGAACAGCGTCCCGCGCTCGATCGCGTGGCGCACGTTCGCCGACGACCCGGAGATCATCCCTCGCAGCGTCGCCGACCACGAGCGCATCGTCGAGGCGCTCGCGAAGCCCGACGCCCGCCGCGCCCGCAGGCTGCTGCACCAGCACGTGCTCGAGACGGGCGACACGGCCGCGCGCTGGCTCGAGCGGCAGGGCTCGTGAAATATCCGGTGCCTGGCACCGGATATTCACCAGGACGGGTCCGACCCCGGGCTCAGGCGGCTCAGCCGGGGACGCGGGCGGCGCCGTAGTACGAGCCGCCGCCGGAGAGCGACGAGATCTGCACCACGGTGCCGGTGTGCGGCGCGTGAATGATGGAGCCGCCGCCGATGTAGATGCCGACGTGGTTCAGGCCGTCGAAGAAGACCAGGTCGCCGGGCTCGAGGTCGCTCTCCGAGACGTGCGGGAGCGAGGCGTACTGGGCGGCCGCGTTGTGCGGGAGCGAGACGCCGAGCTGCCCGTAGACGTACATCGTGAGGCCCGAGCAGTCGAAGCCGGCCGGGCTGGCGCCGCCCCACACGTACGGCACCCCCAGGTAGCGCTCGGCGATCGCGACCGCCTGGCCGCCGAGGGTGCTCGCGGGTGGGTTCGGCAGGTTCGTGGGAACGGTCGGCGCATCGCCGGCCGCCGCGGCGCTGGCAGCGGCGGCGCGCTCGGCGGCCCGCTGCTGGGCGGCGATCATGTCACGGATCGACGATTTGAGGCCGTCGAGATAGCGCTCCTGGCGGTCGACGGCGGCCCTGGCCCTGTTGCGCTGCGCGGCCGCGGCAGCCTGCTCGGCGCGCCGCTGCTTCTCCTGCTTCTTGAGGAGCCGCTCGCGCCTGACAACCTCCCCGTGGTACGTCGCGATCTGGCCGAGGAGATCCTTGTTCACGCCCGTCGTGCGCTGGAGCACCTGCACCTGGTCGACCAGGTCGCCGATCGAGCGGGCGGCGAGCACGTAGGCGATCGCGTCCTGGTCGCCGCTCTTGTAGTCGGCGGTCAGGCTCGCGGCCAGCTGCTGCTGCGCCGCGGAGAGGTTCTGCCGGGCGACCTGCAGCGTCTCCTGGTTCAGGCGCAGCGCCGCCAGCGTGTTCTCGTACCTCTGGTGGATGCCGTCGTAGACCTCGACGGCGTGCTCGGCCTGGCGGGAAAGCTTGGTGAGCTGGGCCTCGGCGGCCCGCGCCTCGGCCTTCTTCTGGGAGATGGAGGTGGCGCCGGCGGGGGTCGCCGTCAGCGCCGCGACCAGCACGCCGACGACGACTCCTGTGGCGATGCTCGCTCGGGTTACGCGGGCGCGTCCGCTCGCCTGGCCTCGGGCGGTTGGCATGGCGCTGGAGGCTACCAAACAGCGCGGAAGGACGAGACGGGCAGGCGCACGGCCTTTACGTTTCCGTCACAAATCGGCCGCCGGGGCGATCACGCGGCGGCCTGGCCCGCGATCCAGACCGCCGCCGTGAGGGCGCAGGCGACCGGCCAGCGCCACCACACCTCGCCGGGCGACCGCAGCGACCAGACGCTGCCGCCGGCGTAGGCGAGCGCCGTCGCCGTCACCGCCGCGGAGTCGAACGTCGCCGGGCCTTCGCGGACGGCGGCGC
>JBKPMQ010000228.1:0-3775 GCA_046732235.1 Actinomycetota bacterium | reverse complement strand
GGCGAGCGTCGTAAAGCGAAACGACCTGTCGGTCGTCGCCGTCACGCGCACCGGGCCGTCCCACGGGCCCGGCATTCGCACGACGAGCTCGTCCCCGGGCGCGAGACGACCGCCCTCACGGCCAACCGTGAGGAAGCGGGCGAGCTCCGTCGGCGACGCCCGGTTCGGATCGGCGGCGAGGTGAGCGATCAGCTCCTCGGCCGAGAGGCGCGCGTCGCGGATCCGTGCGCAGTAGAGGCGGTGGAAGAGCGGCCCCACGCCGTCCTCCATCCGCTGCACGTCGTCGTCCACGCTGGCTTCCGGGAGGCTCGGCGGGAGATCGTCCACGGTCCCGGTCTCCTCGCGCCGGTGCATCGGCGTCGTCCGCCACATGTAGTTCCAGGACGTCAGCGCGATCCCGACAGGCCAGAGCGCTGCCGTCGAAAGACGTCGCCCGAGAGGGAGTCGACTGGCCACGATCCACCCGGAGTGCCCGCGCGCATGCGCGAGTAAACGCACCCGGAACGGGGCAGGAACGCGGTCATGATCGTCAACCAGATGCGACGCCTCGGGTTGCGCGGCTCGCAGCTCCATGCGCTCTCGCTCGGGTCCGTCGGCCTCTGCATCGGCCTCTGGATCCGTGCCAAGACCGTCGATCAGGACGAGCGCGGGAACGCTGAGCGGCGCGCACTCTTCGTCGGCCTCTGGGCGCCCACGCTGTGGCAGATGGGCGACTCGCTCAGAATCGCGCAAGGGCCGAGGCGCCGAACGCTCCGCCACCGGAGTCGATGACGCCGGGGAACGCGCGCGGCTGATCGCACCTCCCCCTCACGGCAGCCGTGGTAGACGCGCCGGCGAACGGGGTAGTGGGACGCTTCGGTGGGCGACGGCAGCGAGCGGACGGTCTTGGTGGTCGACGGCGCGCGAGGATCGGCGCTCGCTGCCGTCCGATCGCTCGGCCGGGCCGGCTGGCGGGTGACCGCGCCGACCGGGACGCCGGCGGCGGCGTCCCGGTACGTCGCTGCGACCGTGCCCGTGCCCGACGCGGTGCGGCGGCCCGAGGCCTTCGTCGAGGCCGTCGACCGCCTCGTCGCCGGCGGCGGCATCGATCTGGTCGCGCCGTCGACCGACGCGGCGCTGTACCTGATCCACGAGCGCTGCAGCTTCGGGCCCGCCGGGCCGCCCGTTCTCGGCGGGACGCGGCCGTCGTTCCGGGCGACGGTCGACAAGGCGGCGTTGCTCACCCTCGCCGGGCGCGCAGGATTTCCCACACCGGCGTGGGGCGCTCCGTCCTCCGCAGGCGACGCCCGCCGGTTCGCCGCAGAGATCGGCTTTCCGTGCGTCGTCAAGGCGCGCCATTCCTACGTGCTTCGAGGCCGGTTCTTCCATCGCCGTCACCGGATCGTCGACTCGCCGCTGGAGCTGGATCGCGCGGTGGACGAGCTCGCGGATGCCGATGGGACGCTCCCGCTCGTCCAGGCGTTCGTCCCCGGCCGGTCACTGGCGGTTTCCGCGGTCGTCGCCCGCGGCACGCCGGCAGCGCTCGCCGTGCGCGAGACCCGTTCGTTCGACCCCCCGAAGGGCGGCACGTCCGTCTGGAAGCGCACGATCGCCGCGGACGAGGTTGGGGTTGACGCATCGCTGCGACTCCTCCGGGCGATCGGGTTCGAGGGGCTCGCGGAGGTCGAGTACCAGGTCGCAGCCGACAGCACCCCGCGGCTGATGGAGATCAACCCGCGGCTTCATGGGTGGGTGTCGCTTGCCGTTGCCGCCGGCGCCGACCTGCCGCTGGTCGCCGCACGGGTCGCGCTCGGAGACGGCGCAGAAGCCCCCGTCGTCGCGCGTCCCGGGGTCGAGATGCGCTGGCTGGGCGGCGAGGTGAGCCGCATCAGGCAGCTGCTGCGCGCTCGCCCCGAGCTGCAGCCGGGTCAGACGCGGACGGGTGAGCTGCGCAAGGTATGGCCCGTCTGGCGCCCGGGGATGCGATACGACGG
Source organism: Actinomycetota bacterium (assembly GCA_046732235.1). GTDB lineage: Bacteria > Actinomycetota > Thermoleophilia > Gaiellales > JAICJC01 > JAICJC01. The sequence continues at coordinate 1,802 of JBKPMQ010000228.1, read as the reverse complement.
GGTCGACCTCCGCGATCCGCGGCCGGCCGTGGCCCGCGTCCTCGGTTGAGCACGTGCCCTCACTTCCGCGGCGCCCCGACGCTCACCGGCAAGGCGTCGGAGCCGGCCGCGTACGGCCCCGCGCCGCGCGCCGCCCTGCGGGCATCGCGCCGCTGCCGCAGGAGCGCGCCCGCCAGCGCAACCGCGGGGACCGGGTCATCCGGCGCCAGCCATGCGGTCTCACGGACGCCGCGAAGCGAGCCGAGCCACGCCCGCGCCGACAGCGCCCCGGTGCGCCTGAGCTCCGCCGCCGTCAGCACATCCGTATGCTCGACGAGCCAGCGCCGGCCCTCGACGACGGGGAGCCTCGGCGGCATCGGCTGGCCGGTGACGTCCAGATACATCGCCCGCAGGATGTCCGTCCCCGCGGCGTCGACGAACAGGCGAAACGTGGCGCCGATGCGGGGGTTCACGTCCAGCAGCTTGTAGGAGCCGTCGCGGCGATCGAGGCGGAATCCGATGTCCACGGGGCCGCGGTACCCGAGGTCGGACATCAGCCGTTCCGTGGTCGCGATGACCTCCGGGTTGTGCTCGCAGACGCCGAGCGACGTCATCCCCGTGGCCGCCGGGTGCTGCCGCACCTTCCGGCCCGTGAAGGCCGTCGTGCACCTCGACGCGGCGTCGAAGTAGCCCTCGAACATCCAGACCGATCGGGGGTCGCCCGGCACGTGCTCCTGGAGCATCATGTTCGCCACGTCCGCGTCGCGCACGGCGGCGGCGAGGCGTCGAAGCTCGTCCGGGGCGCGGAGGATCGTGACGCTCGGAAGGGTGCGGGTGCGCTCGAGGGTCGTGCCGTCGATGCGTTTGAGAGCCACGGGGAACGGGCCGGACGCCGCGTATCGCTCGAGATCGTCCACCGCGCGCGGGAAGCGGGCAGCCGGAGTCGGCACACCGGTCGCAAGGCAGAGCTCGTGCAGACGGCGCTTGTTGGAAAGACGCTGCGTGAGGTGCGCTCCCGGCGATCGGACGCGATACCACGGCTCGAGCGCGGCCGCGTGTTCGGCGACGAGCGCCGCCGACGGGTCGTCGGTCGGGATCAGGAGGGCCCGCGAGCCGCACTGCTCGGCGACGCCGACGAGGAGCGCCAGCCACGGCCCCGCGCCGTCACCGCTCTGCCCCAGGCGGTGCGCCCGCGTGACATACCGGCTCGCGGCCGCCGGGCCGTGCTCGCAGTTGTGCACCCAGTGCACGTTGATGCCGAGGCGCCCCGCGCTCCGGGCGATGCCGAGCACGCCGTGCTGCACCAGGCTCCGCGTCATCTTCAGCACGACAATCGGGGTCGTCGCGTCGATCCGGCGTCGCATCGTACGGAACGCCGCTAGGTCGCCGGGCTCGCCTCGCGGCGAGGTCGCAGACGGGCGTCGCCGAAGGCGTCCGAGTGCAGCCCACGCCGGTACGTCTCCACGCGGAGCACCTCCTCGAGCCGCACGTTCGAGAGCCGCACGGACGGCCCTAAGCGGTCGATCAGGGCGAACTGGGCCGGCTTCGTCGGCGCCTCGAAGGACACGCGGTCGAGGCCGAACGCGTCCGTGAACCGTCGCGCGCTCGCGTCGTCGAGGCCGCCGCCCGGCCCGAAGACCCCCACGTCGCGCCCCGCCTCGCGAGCCTCGACGACGATCTCCGCCGCGCCCGCCGCGAGCCAGTCGTCGGCCTGGCGCAGGAGCCCGGTGACGATGTCCCCGTCGAACATGCCCGCGTGCTTCTCGCCGACCTCGAACTGCACCTCGAGGCCGTACGCCGCGGCGAGCGGAACGACCCGGCGG
>JBKPMQ010000227.1:0-1987 GCA_046732235.1 Actinomycetota bacterium | reverse complement strand
GCCCGAGCTCGTGCGCGGTCGCGGCGGTGAGCGCCGCCCGCATCCCGGCAGGCGTGCGCATCCCGATCAGCGTCTCGCGGCCCCAGTCGTCGACGCAGGCGGCCAGGCGCCGCGCGGCCCCGTCGACGTCGACGTCGGCGGGGATCGAGCCGTCGTCCCGGCCCGCGGCGATCAGGTCCGCCACCTGGTCGAGCCAGCGCTGGTGAGAGTCGGCTACCATCGCCCGGGCCGCCTCGTTGTGCGCGGCGTACTGCCACATCTCGTTCCACACCGCCCAGTTGGTGCGGATGGCCGGATCGTCGCCGGCCCAGGTGAGGATCAGCCGCTCCACCTGCTCGCGCCCGGTCGCGAGATCCGCGAGGTGCTCCTCGGCCACGGCGTCGGCGAGATCGTCGGCGTGGGCGAAGGCCTGGACGATCACCTCGGCCCGCGACGGGAAGTAGTAGTGCACGAGCGCGGTCGAGACGCCGGCCTCGCGGGCGACGTCGGACACGCGCATGGCGGCGGCGCCGGTGCGGGCGATGGCACGGCAGGCGGCGTCAAGGATGAGATGCTTGCGATTCGGGACGGGCTCGGTCATGATGATCGGAATGTTTGACTGACTGGTCAGTCAGGATACCGTCCCGAACCGATGAGCGTCAACGGCCCCATCCTGAAGGCAGCGTTCGCGCACGACGAGGATTGGCGCGACCGGTGGCTCTTCCTGACCCCGGAGGGCGAGTCCCAGCTGCCCGCCGCCGTCGCCGCGCTGCGGGCGGCGCTCGACGAGCCGGCGGGCGGCGAGGCGGCGGAGACGGAACGCGTGGAGCGGATCGTCCTGCACGGCTCGTACGCCGACTGGCTGGCCTACCTGCGCGAGCGGCGCGAGCTGGTCGAGCGCTACCTGGAGCGGTTCGACCCCGACGCGCTCGCGGCCCTCGTGGTCGACGTGCTCTGGAACCACCACCTGCTGGCGCTGACCGTGCCCGGCGAGGAGCCGGTGGTCGACGCCGAGCGCGTCCGGGTGCAGGCGCTGCTGTACCGGATACACGGCCCGGACGCGCGATGACAAAGAGCGCTGAATAAACGGGGTCAGACCCCTTTTATGCACGGGCTCGGCAACCGGGGACTGTCCCCGCTTCGGGCGGCGACCCGCCAAGGTGCAGACCCCCGTCCGGCGGGTGCCCGCGAAGCGGTGCCCGGCACCGGTTATTCATGCGAGCATACGCCCGCGATGGCACGAGACCTCCGCCCCCTCTTCGACCCCCGCTCGGTGGCCGTCGTCGGCGCGTCCGACGACCCCGCCAAGTGGGGCAACTGGCTCGGCAGGGGCGCGCTCAAGGGCGAGCATCGCCGGCCCGTCTACCTGGTGAACCGAAAGGGAGGGACCGTGCTCGGCCGCAGCGCCTACCGCTCGCTCGGCGAGCTGCCGGACGCCCCCGAGCTCGTCGTCGTCGCCGTCCCCGCGGCCGCCTTCGAGCAGACCGTCGACGCCGCGCTCGCCGCCGGCGCGCGGGCCCTGATCGGGATCACCGCGGGGCTGGGCGAGCGGGGCGACGAGGCCAGCGCCCGCGAGCGCGAGCTCGTCCTGCGAGTGCGTGACGCCGGCGCGGTGCTGCTCGGGCCGAACTGCCTGGGCGTGTACGACGCGGGATCCGACCTCGGTCTGGCCTCGAACGAGTTCCCGCCCGGCTCGATCGGCCTCGCCTCCCAGAGCGGGAACCTGGCTCTCGAGCTCGGCATCCTCGCGCGCGAGGCCGGGCTCGGGTTCTCCCGGTTCGCGTCGATCGGCAACCAGGCCGACGTCGATCTGGCCGAGCTCGTCACCGCGTTCGCGCAGCACGGTGAGACCGAGGTGATCGCGGTATACGCCGAGGATTTCCGCGATGGGCGCGCCTTCGTGGACGCCGCTGCGGCTGCCGGGAAGCCCGTCGTGCTCCTGACGGTCGGCGCCTCCGAGGCCAGCGCCCGGGCCGCCCGCTCCCACACCGGCGCGCTCGTGAGCGAC
>JBKPMQ010000226.1:0-8700 GCA_046732235.1 Actinomycetota bacterium | reverse complement strand
GGACACGGTCGCGGCCGTCCTCGGCCTGGACGACGACTGCTGAGGCACTCGAGACGCCGGCGCATCGCTGCAGGAAAACCCGCCCTAACCGCTGCCAGCCGTTGCCCGATCAATCGCCTCTCGACTACGATCCATGTCGAGTCCGGCATCTTTGCCGCCGTTTCGTACCTCTCCTGCCGGAAGGCGGGTCGGTTGCACCGGGTAACGTCTTCGATCAGTTCGCGCTTCACCTTCGCTCATGCGGAGCGGGCGCGAGCCTCGGCACGCCCCGTTGCGCGGCGGCGGCCGGGCGCGCATACCTGATTCGATGACGGCGGGCGCCCGGAGGCGTCCGCCACGCACATAAGGAGACGCGGTGGAGGCTGTTCTGATCGCGCTCGCGCTGATTCTCGGCGTCGGGGCCGGCTACGCCGTGGAAAACCGGCGCCGGCGTCCCCAGATCGCCGACGCGGAGCGCCAGGCGCAACGGATACTCGAGGACGCCGAACGCCAGGCCGGTGCGCAGCTGAAGGAGGCCCAGGTGGCCGCGCGCGAGGAACTCCTCGCCCAGCGCACCGAGCAGGAACGGGATCTGGCCGAGCGGCGGGCGGAGATGATCAAGGCGGAGGAGCGCCTGTCCGCCGCCCAGGCCCAGGTCGACGCCCGGGCGGAGGAGCTGGCCCGGCGCGACCAGTCGATCGCCGACCGCGAGGCCCACGCGAAGCAGCTCCAGGAGGAGCTGAAGGCCGCCCGCGACGCCGAGCTCGCCGGCCTCGAGCGGATCGCCGGGATGACCGCCGCCGACGGCCGCACCGCGCTGCTCCAGCGCGTCGAGCAGGAGGCGCGCACCGACATGGCCAAGCTGGTGCGCCAGATCGAGGAGGAAGCCCGCCTCGACGCCGAGAAACGCGCGCGCAACATCCTCTCGGTGGCGATCCAGCGCACGGCGTCCGGTCACACGGCCGAGACGACGGTGTCCGTCGTCCAGCTGCCCTCGGACGACCTCAAGGGCCGCATCATCGGCCGCGAGGGCCGCAACATCCGGGCCCTCGAGAACCTGACCGGCGTCGATGTCATCATCGACGACACGCCCCAGGCCGTGGTGCTCTCCGCCTTCGACGGCGTCCGCCGCGAGATCGCCCGGCTGACGATCGAAAGCCTGATCGCCGACGGCCGCATCCATCCCTCACGGATCGAGGAGACCTACTACCAGTCCAAGGCCCAGATCGAGCAGCAGATCATCCAGGCCGGCGAGCAGGCATGCTTCGAGGCCAACGTGCACGGCCTGCATCCCGAGCTCGTGAAGGTGCTCGGCCGGCTCCGCTACCGCACCAGCTACGGCCAGAACGTGCTCAAGCACTCGGTCGAGTGCGCGCACCTCGCGTCGATCATGGCCGCGGAGCTTGGGGCGAGCCAGAAAACCGCCCGCCGGGCCGCCCTGCTGCACGACATCGGCAAGGCGGTCACACACGAGGTGGAGGGCCCGCACGCCGTCATCTCGGCCCAGATGGCGAAGAGGTACCGCGAGTCGCCGAGCGTCTGCCACGCCATCGAGGCCCACCACTACGACGTCGAGCCGCAGACGGTGGAGTCGGTGCTCGTCATCGCCGCCGACGCGGTCTCCGCGTCTCGCCCGGGCGGCCGGGGCGAGAGCCTCGAGCACTACATCAAGCGGCTCGAGGCGCTGGAGCGGATCGCGACCGCGAAGGATGGGGTCGAGCGCTGCTACGCGATGCAGGCCGGCCGCGAGATCCGGGTGATGGTGAAGCCGGAGGAGGTCGACGACGACACCGCCGCCCTTCTCAGCCACCAGATCGCCCGCGAGATCGAGGACCAGCTCGAGTACCCCGGCCAGATCAAGGTGACGGTGATCCGGGAGTCGCGCGCGACCGAGATCGCCAAGTAGGCGCCACAGGCTGCGAGGTTTACAGAAGGCTTACTGGACTCGATCTCCCGGGCGCCGATACAGGTCGCATGCGAAAGATCGTCGTCCTCACCGCCGTCATCGCCGCCCTCGCGGCCGCCGCGCCCGCGTCGGGCGCCACCCTGCTCGCCAAGGCGTGCCGGACGAGCTGCTCCAGCCTCAGCGCGAGCGGCGACGGCACGGTCAGCGTCGTCGCCAACGGCGCCGAGTGGGGGACGATGTCGAAGGGCACGATCTGGATGCGCGACCGCACGGGCAACACGAACCCGAGGAACTGGGTCCACGGCAAGGGCCTGCACTGGAAGTACCTGGGCAGGGACGGCTGGAAGGTTTGGTCGTCCTACCCGATGACGATCTCGGCCAGCACGAAGTTCTGGATCAAGCTCCAGGGCCGGGGGATCACGATCTGCGGCGTCTTCGACGGGAGCGGCACGATCTCCGGCTCGGGAACGTACACCCTCAACGGCCACAAGCACCGCTGGCCCGCCGCCACCACCCGTCTGTACTTCTAGGCTACGGCCTGGGCACCCTGTAGGCTACGACAATGGCCGAAAAGATCCTCGTCGTCGAGGATGAGCGCAACATTGCCTCGTTCGTCGCGATGTATCTGAAGAACGCGCGCTACCAGGTCGACATCGCCCGCGACGGCTCCGAGGCGCTCCAGAAAGCCGACAGCACGAATCCCGACCTCGTCGTCCTCGATCTGATGCTGCCGGACATCGACGGCCTGGAAGTTTGCCGCCAGATCCGTTCCACGTCTGACGTTCCGATCCTGATGCTGACCGCCCGCGACGACGACGTCGACAAGATCGTCGGGCTCGAGGTGGGGGCGGACGACTACCTGACGAAGCCGTTCAACCCGCGTGAGCTCGTCGCGCGGATCAAGTCGATCCTGCGCCGGTCGAGCCAGACCGCTCGCTCCTCGCGGCCGCAGGAGGCGGCGATGGAGCACGGCCAACTGCGTATCGACGCGGGCCGCCGCGAGGTGACGGTTTCGGGCCGGCACGTCCAGCTCGCGCCGAAGGAGTTCGATCTCCTGTGGGAGCTGCTCGACCACCGCGGGCTGGTGCTGACCAGGGACCAGCTGCTCGAGCGCGTGTGGGGTTACACCTTCGCGGGGGACACCCGCACCGTTGACGTGCACGTGCGCCAGCTGCGGCGCAAGCTCGGCGATGACTGCCCGGTCGCCACCGTGTGGGGAGTGGGCTACAAGGTCGCTGACGATGCTGCAGTCACTTAGGGCACGCCTCGCCTTTCTCTTCGCGGGCACGCTCGTCCTGGCGACGGTCACGGCGGCCGTCGTCGTGGTCAGCCTGTACCAGTCGTACAACCGCGATCAGACCGAGGAGGAGCTGCGAAAGCAGGTCTCGGGAGTCGCGAGCTACTACGAGCGGGCGTACGAGCGCGCCTACCGTAAGGGCAAGGAGCCTCCGCAGCAGATCACGAAGACCGAGTTCGAGGGCGTCAGCGACGCAAAGCTCTACCAGATCGGCCCGGGGCTGTTCCCGAACGCGCCCAACACGCTCCGCAAGGCGCATATCCACCTGAGTTACGGGAGGCTCCACCGGAACTCCAGGCCCGTCTACCAGTTCTCGTCCGACGGGGCGACCTACATCGGTGTGGGGGCACCGATCTTCAGCGGCGCCCAACCGATCGGCGCCGTGGTCCTCGCGAAGCCCCTCGACGACGTGAACAACGCCTGGAAGAACGTCATCGGCCTCGTCGCCGCCGGGGTCGCGGTGGGCCTGATCGTGGCGATCGTCCTTGCGACCTACGTCGCCCGCCGCATCACCCAGCCGCTGCGCGTCCTGGGAAGCGCCGCCGACAAGGTCGCCCGCGGCGACCTGGACGTGAACGTGATCGGGAAGCGCACGTCCGACGACGAGCTCGGCCAGCTCGCCACGCGGTTCCAGGGCATGGTCGACCGCCTGCGCGAGGTGGACGAGCTCGAGCGCAACTTCCTCATGCGCGTGACGCACGAGCTGCGCACCCCGCTGACGGCCATCTCCGGCCACGTCCAGGCGCTCGCCGAGGGCGTGGTGGGCCCGGACGACCTGGACGAGTCGCTGACCGCGGTGAACGAGGAGGTGCGCCGGCTCGACCGCCTGGTCGGCGACCTGCTCGACCTGACCCGCCTGGAGGCGCACCAGTTCCGGGTCGTGAGCGAGGAGGTCGGCCTCGCGGCGCTGCTCGAGCGCGCGGCCGCCTCGTTCCGGGAGAAGGCGCGCACGAACGACGTCATCTTCCACACGCCGATCGACCAGGCGCCGACGATCATCACCGACGGCGACCGCGTGCTCCAGATTGTGAACAACCTGCTCGACAACGCCTTCCGGTGGACGCCGCGCGGCGGCACGGTGCAGCTGGGCTGCTCCTCCTCGAACGGCGTGGCCGCCATCAGCGTCTCCGACACCGGCCGCGGCATCTCGCCCGCCGAGAAGGAAGCGGTCTTCCACCCGTTCTACAGCCGCCGCGGCGAGGGCGGCACGGGCCTCGGACTCTCCATCGCCCGCGAGCTCGCGACCGCGCTCGGCGGGCGGCTCTCGGTCGAGAGCGAGCCCGGCCAGGGATCGACGTTCACGCTCTCACTGCCCAGGAAACGGCGCCGGCGGGCCAAATGAGGATCCGCCTGTGCGACACCGAGGAGGACGTCTCCGGCATCAGCGTCGAGCTGGTGATCACCGCCGAGCCCTTCGCCGACTCCGTCCCGTACTCGCTCACGCTCCACGCCGGGGGCGCGGCGGTCGCCCACGTCCCCGATGCGGAGCTGACGCCCGCCGAGCTCTTCGCCTTCGGCCACGCGCTGCTCGACGCCGCCGCCGACGGCTTCGGGCACTTCGTCCCCGCCGACGAGGTGTTCGGACTCGACCTGGCCCCGCCGAGCGTGCCGCGCGCAATCGACGAGGTGGGGGTGGGGATCTGGGTCGACGCCGGCCGGGCGCAGACGCGCGAGCCGACCCGAAGCGGCGTCGCGGTGCAGCTCATCGTCGACGCGCCGGCGCTCGCGGGCGTCGCCGAGGCCGTCTGCGACCAGGCCGCCCGCGTCCTCAGCCGCTAGGGCAGCGGTGTTCGTCACCGAGCGGCTGGACGTGCGCGAAGTGGAGGAGGCCGATATCGACGGCCTGCTCGAGGTGTACCTCTCGAACCCGCACGTCATCGCGGTCACCGAGGGCTCCGCGGGCGAGCCGGGCCACTACGACCGGGGCATGCTCGAGCGCGACCTGTGGATCTCGGAGCTCGACGAGGCCCGGCACACCGCCGGCGTGTTTCTCCGCGACGGCGGCGCCTGCGTCGGCGTCATCGACTGGGTCGACCCCGACGCCGGCGGGACCCCGTCGATCGGCCTCGTCATGGTGCACGCCGGGCACCAGCGCCGCGGCTACGGCCGCGAGGCGCTGCTCGGGCTGATCGCCGCGGGCCGGGAGTCCGGCTGGACGCGGGTGCAGGCGTCGGCGCTCGCCGACGACCCGGCCACGACGGGCCTCTACCACGCGGTCGGCATGCGCGAGATCGGCCGCCGGACGACGCGGCTCGCCGCCGGCGAGCGGTCAGTCGTCGTGTTCGAGCTGGAGCTCTGAGGCGGCGGCCCGGAACGCCTCCAGGTCGGCGCCCGAGAAGAGCACGAAGACCACCCGGCGCACGTGGTGGGAGGCCTCCGCGGCGGCCATGGCCGCGGGCAGCGCGACCCTGGCGGCGCGGTCGACCGGGTAGCCGTAGACCCCCGTCGAGATGGCCGGGAACGCCAGCGAGGCGCATCCGAGCTCGTCGGCCACCTCGACGCTGCGGCGGTGGGCCGCGGCGAGCAGCTCCGGCTCGCCGGAGCCGCCCCCGTCCCACACCGGGCCGACGGCGTGCACGACGTAGCGGGCGGGCAGGTTCCCGGCGCCGGTGGCCCTGGCGTCGCCGGTCGGGCACCCGCCCAGGAGGCGGCACTCCTCCATGATCGACGGTCCGCCCGCCCGGTGGATCGCTCCGTCGACCCCGCCGCCGCCGCGAAGGCCGCTGTTCGCGGCGTTCACGATCGCGTCGACGGCGACCTTCGTGATGTCCCCCTGGACGAGCTCGAGGCGCACGGCCATCGCCGTTCACGATAGCCTCGGACTCGGAAAGGAGCAGGGAATGGACCTTCGAGCCAGGCAGGAGCCGCTGAAGGCGGGATATCGGGCCGACCCGGAGAGCGGCAAGATCACGCTCGTCGCCAGGGGAGGGCAGGGCGACGAGCCGATCGCGTGCTCGGTCGACCTCGGCCGCGCGATCCAGGAGGCGCAGGCGCACGCGGGCGTCGGCGGCGCCGGCACAGGGGCCTGCTCCGGCGACATGCTGCTCGGGGCGCTCGCTGCATGCGCCCAGATCACGTGCCAGATGGTCGCGGCCGCGATGGGCCTCGAGGTGCGCGAGATCCAGGTGACGGTCGAGGGCGACCTCGATCTTCGGGGGACGCTCGGTGTCGACCGCGAGGCGCCGGTCGGCTTTACCGACATCCGGCTCTCGTTCGACATCGACGCGCCCGGCGCGACCGAGGAGCAGCTCGACGGCCTTCGCCGGCGCACGGAGCGCTACTGCGTCGTCATGCGGACGCTGACCGAGCCGCCGCCGGTGACCGCCAGCTGGGGCTGACGGGGCCCCGCGCGGAGGTACGCTGCTCGACATGTGGATCGTCGAAGCCATCATCGTGGGGCTGATCGTCGGCGCGATCGCACGGCTCGCCGTTCCCGGGAAGCACCCGACCGGACTGATCGTCACCGCCGTCATCGGCATCGCCGGATCCGTGATCGCGACGGCCGCCGGCAAGGCCGCGGGCTGGTATCACTCGGGGCAGTCGGCCAGCTTTCTCGCGTCGATCGTCGGCGCCATCGTGCTGCTCCTGGTGCTGCAGGCGATCTCCGGCCGCAGCCTCGCCCGCCGGTAGCCCGGCGGCCGGCATCCTCGGGGCCCCGGGTATCCTTCCCCGCGATGAGGCGCTACCACGTGACCACGTTCGGATGCCAGATGAACGTGCACGACTCCGAGCGGATCAAGGGCCTGCTCGAGTCGGTCGGGCTGGGTGAGGCGGCGACCCCGGACGACGCCGACTTCCTCGTCTTCAACACCTGCACGATCCGCGAGAAGGCCGACGAGCGCCTCGTCGCCCACCTGATGGACGCGCGCGCCGCGAAGCAGCGCGACCCGGGCAAGGTCGTCGTGGTGGGCGGGTGCTGGTCGGAATCGATGAAGGACGAGCTCTTCGACCACTTCCCCTTCGTCGACCTCGCCTTCGGGCCCGGGAACATCCATCGGCTGGGCGACTTCATCCAGGCCGGCGGCGAGATCCCGCGCGGCCACTTCTCGACCTTCGACAGCTTCGCCGGCGACCTGCCGCTCAAGCGCGACCGCGACCACCAGGCGTGGCTCCAGATCTCGACCGGCTGCAACTGCAACTGCGCCTACTGCATCGTGCCGAGCGTCCGCGGGCGCGAGCACAGCCGCCATCCCGACGACCTCGTCCGAGAGGCGTCGATGCTGGCCGCCGACGGCGTCCGCGAGCTGACACTGCTCGGCCAGAACGTGAACTCCTACGGCCGCGACCTGCGTCCGGCGGTGACGACGAGCTTCGCCGCACTGCTGCGCGCGCTCGACGCCGTCCCCGGGATCGAGCGGATCCGGTTCACGAGCCCGCACCCGAAGGACATGCGCGACGACGTGATCGCGGCGATGGCCGAGTCGCCGGCGGTCTGCGAGCACCTGCACCTACCCGTGCAGTCCGGGTCGACCCGGGTGCTGAAGGCGATGCGGCGCACCTACTCGCGCGAGCGCTACGTGGCCCTCGTCGAGCGCATCCGTGACCGGATCCCGGAGATCGCCCTGACGACGGACATCATCGTCGGCTTCCCGGGCGAGACCGACGCGGAGTTCGAGGACACGCTCACGCTTGTGGACGAGGTCGGCTACGACCACGCCTTCACGTTCGTCTACTCGCCTCGGCGGGGCACGGACGCCGCCCGCATGGACGACCAGGTTCCGGACGAGGTGAAGAAGGAGCGAATCCAGCGGCTCGTCGATCTCGTGCAGGAGCACGCCGCCCGCCGCAACGCCGCCCTCGTCGGGACGGTGCAGCAGGTGCTCGTCGAGGGGCCGAGCCGCACCGACCCGTCCGTCCTGCGCGGGCGGACGCGCACGAACAAGGCGGTCAACTTCGGGGGCGAGGCCGCCGCCGGCGACCTGGTGGACGTGCGCATCACGGCGTCGACCTCGCAGACCCTCGCGGGGCACCTGGCCGCCGCCGTCGCCGCCTAGAGGCCCGCGGTGGCGGTCGTGGCCATCTTCGGGCCGACGGCGTCGGGCAAGAGCGCGGTGGCGCTCGAGCTGGCCGGGCGGATCGGCGGCGAGATCGTCTCCTGCGACGCGATGCAGCTCTACCGCGGCCTGCCGATCCTCACGAACCAGCCGGATGCGGCCGACGCCGCCCGCGTCCCGCATCACCTGGTCGCGGTGTGGGGGACCGACCACGCCGGCTCGGTCGCGGAGTACGCCGAGCTCGCCCACGCGGCCGTCGACGACGTCCTCGCCCGCGGCCGCACGCCCATCGTGTGCGGCGGGAGCGGCCTCTACCTCCGCGCCGCGCTCGCCGACATGCCGCTGCCGCCGCAGGTGCCGGATGCCGACCGGGCCCGTTTCGAGCGGCTCTACGACGGCGAGGGAGCGGGCGCCGCCCACGCCCGCCTCGTGGCGGCCGATCCGGCCGCCGCCGTCGCCGTGCACCCGAACGATCGCCGCCGCGTCGTCCGCGCCCTCGAGCTGCACGCGGCCGGGTCGAGCCT
>JBKPMQ010000225.1:0-8388 GCA_046732235.1 Actinomycetota bacterium | reverse complement strand
GAGCGGGAAGACCGTCCCGGTCGACGTGCACCGCACCGTGAAGGTGCCGGTGACGGTCTCCACCACGGACACGCAGACGAACACCACCACCGTGAACCACACCGTGACGACCGTGGCGACGGTCGTCCAGACGGTCACAGGGCCCACGACCACCGTGAACGGGCCGCCGATCACTATCACGGTGCCGGGGCCGACGGTGACGGTGACCGTAACCACGTAGCGCCCCCTCGCACCGCCGGAAGCGGCGCCTACGATCCGGGAAGGCATGCAGAGCGCTAACGGGCAGCTGCGCTACTCGCCCTCCGACCTCACCGAGTACTTGGCGTGCGCGCACGCCTCGGCGCTGTCGCGCGCGGTTGCTCGCGGTGAGCGTGCAAAGGCATATGTCGCCAGTGAGTACGCGAATCTGATCTTCCACAAGGGCGACCAGCATGAAGCCGAATATCTGGGTCGGCTGCGGAGCGCCGGACGCGACGTTCGTGAGGTGGGCTTCTCCGGCGACTGGACGACTGCCGCCGCCCGGACGGCCGAGCTCATGCGTGCGGGCGCCGAGGTTATCTACCAGGGGGCGTTCGTCGTCGGCGCGTGGCGCGGACTGGCCGACTTCGTCGAACGGGTCGGGATGCCCTCCGATCTGGGCGACTGGTCGTACGAGGTGGTCGACACCAAGCTCGCCCGGGCGCGCGCCGCGCCGTCGCACGTGCTTCAGCTCTGCTTCTACAGCGAGGGTGTCGCAGAGATCCAGGGCACGGCCCCGGCCCTCGCACACCTCGAGCTTGGCTCGGGCCTGCGGGAGACGATCCGGTTACGAGAGGTCGCCCCGTATTTCCGGCGCGCGCGAGCGGCGTTCGAGTCCGCGGCGGAGAGGGAGCTGCCGACCTCGGCGTACCCCTGCGAGCACTGCGGCTTCTGCGAGTACCGGCGCGAATGCGACGCGTGGTGGCGGGACGAAGACCACCTGTCGCTCGTGGCGTCGATCAGCCGCAGCCAGGTCGACCTGCTCACGCGTGCGGGCGTCGACACACGCGCGGCCCTCGGGTCACTGGAGGCGGGCGAGTCCGTGCCGGATTTGCGAACGACGACGCTCGCGAACCTGCGTCAGCAGGCGCGACTCCAGGTCGAGGCCGACGGCCTCGCGGTGCCGCCCTACGAACTGCTCCCTCCGGAGGAGGGACGGGGCTTCGCGCGGCTGCCGGATCCGTCGCCCGGCGATGTCATGTTCGATCTGGAGGGCGATCCGCTGTGGACACCGGCGCGTGAGCTGACCTTCCTGTTCGGGCTCCTGCTGGCCGAGGATGGCGGCTGGCGATATGAGCCGGTCTGGGCGCACTCGATCGAGGAGGAGCGGGAGGCGTTCCAGCGCGTCGTCGATCTCTTCATGGCCCGGCTCGAGGCGCATCCGGACATGCACGTCTACCACTACAGCCCGGCCGAGCCGAGCGCCCTCACCCGCCTCATGGCGGAGCAGGCGACGCGCGAGCTGGAGATGGACGAACTGTTGCGGCGGAAGGCGTTCGTCGACCTTCTCGCCGTCGTCCGCCAGTCCATGCGGGTCGGCGTGGGGTCCTATTCGCTGAAGCAGATCGAGAGGCTCGCGGGATTCATGCGTGTCGCCGACATGGGATCCGGCGCCGACGCGGTGCTCGGCTACGAGCGGTACCTCCAATCGCGCGACCACGCCGAGCTGGACGGGATCGCGCGATACAACGACGAGGACTGCCGGGCGACGCTGGCGCTGCGTGACTGGCTCGTCTCGATCCGCCCGGACGATGCCGGGCGGCTGGAGCCGATCGCGCACAAGGCCCTCGCCGAGGAGACCGAGCGGGAGGCCACGGAACGCGAGGAGCTCCGGCTGGAGCTCGTCACCGGCGCCGAGATCGGCAGCCCGCCCTGGCTCGCCGGTGAGCTGCTCGAATACCACCGCCGCGAGGCACGGCCGGGCTGGTGGCGCTGGTTCTCGCTGCTCGACATGGAGGGAGAGGAGCTCGTCGCCGATTCGGAGGCGATCGGCGGCCTGGAGCCGGTGGGACCGCCGCGACCGCAGCCGGGCAAGATGTTCGAGGTGACGCTGCGGTTCCCGGCGCAGCTGCACAAGCTCGAGGCCGGCGCGCTTGTCGACCCCGCGATCCAGAAGTCCGTCAGCGTCACCGAGATCGACGATGACGGGTGCACCCTCGTCGTTCGCGGTCGCAGGTTCGGGACGGAACCGCTCCCGACCGCGCTGATCCCCCGGGAGCCGATCGACAACCGCGTTCACCGGGCGGCGCTCATGCGACTCGCGATCGCGGTGCGGGATGGGAGCGACCGGTACCCCGCCCTCCAGGAGGTGCTGGCGCGCCGGCTGCCGCGCGTCGCCGATCGGCCGGCCGGCGCGCGCATCCAGACGACCGATCTGGGTGGGCAGCAGGCGCTCGCCGGTGCGCTCGACCGCAGCCACCTACTCGTGCAGGGCCCGCCGGGCACGGGCAAGACCTTCACGGGCGCCCGCCTGATCGTCGACCTCATCGCCAAAGGTCATCGCGTGGGGGTGACGGCCCTCAGCCACCGCGCCATCAACAACCTCGTGGCCGAGACTGAGCGCGCAGCTGCCGAGCGGGGCATCCGGTTCCGCGGCGCCCGCAAGGTGGCGGATCACCCCGCCGGCCGGGTGCCGGACGGCGGCCAGATCGTGAACGTGACCGAGAACGCGGACTGCCGCGATCCCGAGTACCGGCTGGTCGCCGGCACGACGTGGCTCTTCGCACCCGAGGAGTTCGACGACCAGTTCGACTACCTCGTGATCGACGAGGCCGGCCAGCTCTCACTCGCCGACGCCCTGGCCGCGGGGACGGCGGCGCGCAACCTGATCCTGCTCGGCGATCCGCTCCAGCTCGCCCAGGTATCCCAGGCGACGCATCCGCCGGGTACGAACGCGAGCGTGCTCCAGCACCTGCTCGGCGCAGACGCGACCGTGCCCGAGGATCGTGGCGTCTTCCTCACCGAGACGTGGCGCATGCACCCCGACGTGTGCCGGTTCATCTCCGACGAGGTCTACGAGGGGCGCCTCTCGAGCCAGGCGTCGTGCGCGCTCCAGACGACTGGCGCCGGTACGGGGATCCGCTACCTGCCGGTCGAGCATGACGGCCACGCCTCGCAGAGCCCGGAGGAGGCGGAGGCGGTTCGCCGGCTGGTCGAGCAGCTCGTAGGGACGTCGGTGACCGATCAGCGCGGGACGACGCGCCAATTGACATTCGCGGATGTGATGGTCGTCGCGCCGTACAACGCCCAAGTGCGACTGCTACGCCGGCGCCTGCCCGACGGCGTGCGAGTCGGCACGGTCGACGCCTTCCAGGGCCAGGAGGCTCCGGTCGTCGTCTTCTCGATGGCGACGTCGAGCGGCGAGGATGTCCCCCGCGGCATCGCGTTTCTCTTCAGCCGCAACCGCCTGAACGTGGCGGTCAGCCGGGCACGCAGCCTGGCGTACCTGTGCTGCGCGCCGGGGCTTCTGGAGGCGAGGGCGAGGACGGTCGACGAGATGCGGCTGATCTCGACGC
This sequence comes from Actinomycetota bacterium, assembly GCA_046732235.1. GTDB lineage: Bacteria > Actinomycetota > Thermoleophilia > Gaiellales > JAICJC01 > JAICJC01. The sequence goes on along the minus strand of JBKPMQ010000225.1, from coordinate 4,855 downwards.
TGTGCTCGCTGGTCGAGACGGCGAACGGGTCGTGACCCCGAGGCGGCCTGTGATCGAGGCGTTCATCACGTAGATGTCACCGCCGCCCGTGCGGGTGCTCGCGAACGCGCTCCAGGGTGCCGTCGCGCGAGTATGCCGGATCGAGGTCCTTGCCCGGGCCGGAGCTCACCTGCACGGGATCAGACCCGTCCGGCTGCGCGGTGACGATCCGCGCGCCCGGCACGACGAACGCAAGTCCACGGTCGGCCTTGGGCTTCGCCGCCTGTGCGGGGCTGAGACCGGCACACATGGCAAGCGCCGCCAAGCGCCAGAACTCGGGCCCAGCGCGATCGGGTCATCGGGCCACCGTCTAACGCGACTGCATCCCCCGCAACTTCTAGACTCCCCGGCATGACCTGGCTCGACCGTCTTATGGATCGCCTCACCTCACGGGGCACGAAGGTGGTGGCCTCGGGCCATCCGCCCGCCGACACGGAGCCGGAGACCGGCTCGGCCGAGCTCTCCGAGGAGCTCCAGGCCGACTACGGCCCCGACACGCCCGCCGCAGAACCGCCGCCGAGAAACGACCCGGCCGACGGCTGAAACCTCAGGTCATCCCGATGGGACGACCCGGCCCGGGCCGGCACCAGCGAACCTGGCAGGCATGGGAATACGTAACTGGCTCGCCGACCGGCGCAAGCAGGCCGACGCCGACGCCATCAAGCGCGCCGAGGACGAGATGCGCAGCGGCTCCTACGAGGAGCGGGAGGCGCTCGCGGGCGACATGGAAGGGTTGGCGGCCGACGACCGCGCCGAGGGCCGAGGCCAGATGTGGTCGGGGCGCGACGTCGACCCCCGTAGCGGCTTCTAGGTCAGAGGCTCGTCCAGCGCACCGAGCGTGGCGTTCAGGTGCGCCGGCAGCTCCTGCGCGCGGCCGGAGTTGTAGAGCGGGCCGCCGCCCATCGTGATCAGGCGGTAGGCCATCGCCATCCCGCGCGGGCTCGCGGGCCGGGTGCGATCGTCCAGCCGGTCTGCCAGCCGGCGGATCTGCTCGGCGTGCGGCCGCAGCGTGCGCCGGTTGTGCTGTGCGGGCGTCATCGGCCGGCCGAAGCTGTTGACGTCGCGCGCGACGCGCCGGAACGAGCGCGCCAGCGTCCTTCGCAGGCGCGGGTCGGCGAGCTCGTCCATGCGGGCGAGCAGCATCTCGTCGCCCGGCTGCTCGCCGCAGCGCGTGCTGAGCCAGCCGTCCGCGCGCTCGCGGCGAAGCTCGATCCGCTCGTGCTCGACGCCGACGCGCACGAGCGCGCAGATGGCGGCCGACGCGGCCACGGCGGCGAAGACGGAGGCGGACTCCAGGCCCGCGAGCGACGCAGCCACCGCGGCCACCAGCGGGACGAGGTACGGCAGGGAGGGGACGAGGGTCGCCCGCGCCCCTCCCAGCCGGCCGGCAGACGCGATCACGCGGCCACGGCCTCCTGCCGCCGCACCGCGTGGAACGTCTCGCGGGTCGTCGACGGCGTGATGACCATGACCGGGCACGGCGCCTCGTGCAGCAGCCGCTGCGTCACGCTCGACGCGAGCACGCCGACCATGGGCTTGTGGCCGCGGGTGGCGATCACGATCGCGCCGGCGCGGTGCTCCTTCGCCTTGCGGGAGATGATCGAGGCCGGATGGCCCAGCGAGGTCGCTGCCAGCTCGAGATCGGCCTCGAAGCCCTCGGCGCGCAGCTTCGCGACGATCTCGTGCAGCCGGGCGGTGCGCTCGTCCTCGTCCGCGTGCACCGAGAAACGGCCGCCGCGGGCACCGGGGACGAGCTGATTCACGTGCACGACGACGATCCGCGACATGAACTGCGTGGCGAGCTCCTGGGCCGCCGGCAGCGCCCGCTCCGATTCGGGGCCGTCGAGTGCGACGATGATGGTGTCCATGAAATCGCTCCTTTCGGACTTGCCACCGGTTACGCTAGAGCGACCGTCACGAAATCCGAGATTTTCGACAGCAATGCTTCATAGCGCCTGATGGCGGACCCCGAAAGCCCCCACTACCCGGTTGCCAGCACCGGCGTGGCCGACCTCGATCGCGCCCTGCACGGCCTCTACTGGGGCGACAACGTCGTCTTCGAGCCCGACAGCACCGATACGACGCTCCCGTTCTTCGCCGCCGTCGCCGAGCACACCGAAGTGTACGACCACGCCGCCTACGTGAGCCTCACGCTCGACCCCGAGACGATCCACCGCGACTACCCCAGCCTCGGCGTCATCGACGCCCGCCCGGACACGCCGCTCGCCGAGGCCGGCGCGCTCCTGAACGAGGTCCGGCGCCGTTCCAAGCCGCAGGCGCGGACGCTGCTCCTGTTCGACCCGCTCGACGACATGGCGGCGCGCTGGGGCACCGACATGGCCCGGCGGTTCTTCACCCGCTGCTGCCCGCTCCTGCTCGAGGTGGGCGCGATCGCGTACTGGTCGCTCTCCCAGGGCGAGCGGTTCGAGCCGCTGCGGCGCGACGTCGAGGACGTGACCCAGTGCGTGCTCGTCGTCCGCGACGGGCGCCTGCGGATCGCGAAGGCCGAGGGCCGGCCGGTCGGCGTGCAGGGGAGCGTCTACCACTACCGGCTCGCCGACGGGAGGCCCGAGCTCACCGAGGCGCCGGCCGCGGCCCGGCTGGGCGGGGCCCTGCGCGCGGTGCGGATGCAGCGCCAGCTGAGCCAGGCGCAGCTCGCCCAGCTCGCCCAGGTCTCGGCGAGCGCGATCTCACAGGCCGAGCGCGGCCAGCGCGGCCTCTCGCTCGAGACGCTGCTCACGCTGACCGCGAACCTGAACATCACGGTCGACGAGCTGCTGCGCGGCCACGTCTCCCCGGGGTACCGGCTCGGCCGCCGCGACGATCCCGCGGCGACGCCCACGGGCACCCCGATCCCGCTGCTCGACGATCCCGAGGCCGGCCTGCGCGCCTACCTCGTGCGGCTCGCACCGGGCGCCACCGCGACCCCCAACATCGACCACAAGGGCACCGAGCTCGTCGCCGTCGTCGGCGGGCTCGTCCAGGTGCAGCTGACGAGCGGCCGGCCGGTGCTGCGGCAGGGCGAAGCGCTGCTCGCGGACCGGTCGAGCATCCGCGGGTGGCGCAACATCGCGCAGCGCCCGGCCGCGCTCTTCTGGGTGATCAGGGACTAGATGATTGATTCCACACCCCCGTGCGCCTGGACGTCAGGCTGTTGGCGGGGGTTCGGTTCGCGGGTGGGGCTGCGGCTGCGAACCGTCGCATCGCTGCGTCCTCGGTCGCGCCCATACGACCAGGTATGAACGCTCCCTTCAGTCCTTGCGCTGCTCGGTTCGCAGCCGCCCAGGACATCACAGGGGCGTGGAATCAATCATCTAGGCGAGCTGCACTGGCCGGCCCCAGGGGTACATCTCCCAGCCGCCGTCCTTCTCTGCGATCGACGCCCACGCGAACACGGTGGCGCCTCCGGGCTTGAAGGACTTGCCCGGGAGCACCGTGACGTCGGCGCTCCAGTCGGTCGCGCCGGGATAGTACGGCTGGCTCTTGCCGATCCCGACGGCCATGCCTCCGGACACGGCTTGCGAGATTACGAGCGTAAACACCGCCGCGGCCTCGTCGTCCTCCCACGGGCCGATCGGTCCGGTGATCGTGAACCCGCTGCTGCCGGCCAGGCTCTGCTTGCGCTTGATCTTGGGGCTCATGCTGCATCCCTCCCTGTCTGTTAAGCGAGCGCGCCTGCGATCGCTCGTTCCAACCGGACGCTGCTGGCAGCGTTTCCCTTCCGCCGGTAGACCTCGAGAGCCGCCTGGCGCGCGTCCTGCGCCAACTCCAGATCGCCGGCCGCGTCGTGCACGTGGGCGAGATCCTCGAGCGCGCCCGCGTGGTCGTTCAGGTAGTCGGTCTGCTCTGCCAGCGCGACCGCATCGCGCGCGAGCCGCTCCGCGTCCCGCGGCCGGCCCTGCTCCGCGAGCGCCACCGCCCGCACCCGCCGCCACAGCACCTGCGCGGAGAGATCGCCGTCGGTGGCGAGGCGGGCGGAACGGCGCCCGAGCCGGTCCGCCTCCTCGACCCGGCCCTGGGCGAGCACGGCCATCCCGAGCAGCGCCTCGGTCGAGGCGAGCACGGCCCTCTCCCCCATCGCCTCTAGCTGGCGTCGGCCGGCCCGGAGGTGCCGCTCGGCCCGGTCGGGCTGGCCGGCAAGCATCGACACGAGCACCTCCGGGTGCGAGACCGCTGCATCGACCGTCGGCGAGAAGCCGGCCAGGGCCTCGTTCGCGTCGTCGAGCAGCGCGAAGGCGCGGTCGAACTCGCCTCGCATCGCGTGCAGGCCGGCGACCTGGTGCTGGACGAGTGCCGTCGCCCACGGGTTCGCGGTCAGCCGGGTGAGGATCTCGGTGCAGCGGCCGAACGCCTCGTCGACCGGCGTCGGCCCCTGCGTCGCCGCCGACGCCTCCCAGCCAAGCGTGTCCGAGAGGGTGCGGTCGTCCAAGCCCAACGACGCCTCCTCGGCCGCCCACCGCCAGCACTCCGACGCGTCGCCGGCCCGGGCCCCGATCCACGAGAGCAGACCGCGCAAGTGCCAGAGCCGGGCGAGACCGGCGTGGTCCTCTGCCTCGGTGAGCGTCCGCGACAGCCGGCCGCCCAGCCACGAGGCCCGGCGGGCGACACGCTCGGGATCGACCTGCAGGTGCGCCAGCATCCGCTCGACCTGCGCCCGTGCGACGAGCGCCTGGTCGTCGCACGCCTTCGCAACGCGCATCGCCTGGGCGAGCGCCGCATTGGCCTCGTCGAACCGGCCCTCTTCACCGAGCACGCCGCCGAGGTCGATCAGGAGCGCGGCCCGCTCCGGATCCTCTGCCGGCCGCAGCGCGACCGC
>JBKPMQ010000224.1:0-8680 GCA_046732235.1 Actinomycetota bacterium | reverse complement strand
CGCCACCTCCGCGGCGACGGATGCGACGGATCCGCCGCCGGCGCCGATCGCGGTCTCATGGCGGACGCGCTTCCCCGCCTCGAGCGCGACGTGGAAGAGCCGGTTGGAGACCGGCCCGGTCGAGCCCCACTCGAAGGCGCTCGCGTAGGCGTCGCGGATCTGAGCCAGGATCTGGGCCTCGCCCGGGACGAGCGAGTCGAGCCCGGCCGCCACGGCGAAGAGGTGCTCGGCGGCCTCGGCGCCGGTGTGCACGTAGAGCATCGGCTCGAGCCGCTCGCGGTCGTGCCCTGAGAGCTCCGCCAGCCGCTCGACGGCCGCGTCGCGCAGCGCCTCCGGGTCGGCGCCGACCAGGTAGAGCTCGCACCGGTTGCAGGTGGCGAGCCCGACCGCCTCCGCCACCGGCTCGGCGGCGAGCACGTGGTCGACCAGGTCGCGGCCGTGGTCGTGCGCGGCCAGCCGCTCGCGCACGCGCAAGGGGGCGCTGCGGTGGTTCGTCCCCACCAGCACCAGGTTCACCCCCACGGCCCGGTCAGCCATCGGCCTTCGCCTCCAGGAGGCCCGCGATCTCGGCCAGCTCCCGCTCGAGCCGCCCCAGCTTGGAGTTCAGGATGACGACGTAGGCGAGCGTGACGATCCACGCCAGCGCGTAGACCGCGGCGACGTACTGGACGTATGTCTCGCGGATCATCGCGTCCCCTCGGCCAGGCGCCGCAGCCGGGTGACCTGCTCGTCGAGGCGCTTGCCGCGCAGCTCGACCAGGTACATCGCAACGGCCAGGCTGAGCATCGCCGCGAGCGCCATCAGAAACGTGAACAGCATGCTTCCGTCCATGTTCGCGCCGCGGTCGGTGAACGTGACCGGGTGGATCACGTCCTGGCCCAGGTGCACCGCCAGCACCGAGATCGGGATCAGCCCCACCCCGAGCAGGGCGTAGACCGCCGAGTAGCGCGCGCGCCGCTCGCCCGGCTCGACCGAGAACCGGAGCATGAAGTAGGCGCAGTAGAAGAGAAAGATGATCAGGAAGGTGTTGAGCTCGGTGCTGCCCCAGTACCACCACGTGCCCCACGACACCTTGGCCCAGATCGACCCGGTCACGAGCGTCAGGGTGCCGAAGATCACGCCCAGGTGCATGGGCACGTAGCTGCGCAGGTCGAGCCCGATGTCGCCCGTCCACAGGTAGCGCGCGGCGTTCAGCGCGCCCCAGGCGAACAGGGCGTACGTCGTCATCGCGATGGGGACGTGGAAGTAGAAGATGCGCTGCGAGAACCCCTGGTCGGCGTCGTTCGGCACGTAGAAGAAGATCAGGCCGAGAGCCACGGGCATCAGCACGGCCGCCACCAGGGCCGCGCCGGTTGCGCGGTCGAGGCGGGCGGCGGCGGTCGTCTTCACCGGTCTAATCCTCCACCACGAACTCGAAGAGCCCCCACCCGAAGAGCAGGAAAACCGTATCATAGAGAGCCAGATATCCCAGCCGTTCCAGGGTATGCAAACCGCTGGTTTGCGGGGAAATCGTCCCGGTCGTCGCGCTCACCGCTCCCAGCACGAGCGGGATCGCGAAGGGCAGGAAGAGGACGGGTAGGAGCACCTCCCGCGCGCGCCCTGCGGACGCCAGTCCCGCGACGAGCGATCCGAGCGCCGCGATGCCGATGTCTGCGAGGAGTACGGCCGCGACGAGCACGCCGTAGTCCGGGGCCGGGCCGTCCTGCAGGAAGAAGAGCCAGAAGGCGGGCAACGCGACGAGCTGGACGGCGATCAGGAACACGCACGTCGAGCAGGCGCGGGCCAGCCACAGGAGCGCGCGGTCGATCGGCGCCGCCAGCAGGCCGTCCCAGATCCCGTGCTCGCGCTCGCGCGCGAACGAGCGCGTCAGCGCAAGCATGGCCGTGAACACGATCGCCACCCACAGCATCCCGGTCGCCGCGCGCGTGCCGCCGACCGGGCGCCCGCCGCCGAGCCCGAAGCGGAAGAGCACGAACGAGGCCACGACGAACGCCACCATCGCGAGCACCACCTCGCTCCCCCGCAGCTCGAGCACGAGATCCTTGCGCACGAGCGCGATCAGCGCGCGCCGGTTCACGCCGCCACGCGTCCGTCCCGGATGGGCACCTCGCTCGTGGCCAGGCCGTCGAACCAGGCCGGCTCGTGGGTCGAGACGACCACCGTCCGCCCCGGCTCGGCCAGCACCTCGCGCAGCAGCTCGCGGCCGTCGGCATCCAGGCCGGCGGTGGGCTCGTCGAGCAGGAGCAGCGCGGGCCCGTGCAGGCACGCGCGCGCCAACGCGAGCCGCTGCGCCATCCCGCGCGAGAACTCGGAGACGAGGTCACGGCCGCGGCCGTCGAGGCCGACCCGGTCGAGCGCAGGCCCCACGCGCTCGCCCGGCACGCCGTAGAGCGCGGCGTAGAGCTCGAGGTTCTCGCGGGCGGTGAGCCCGGGGTATGTGAGCGGGCCGTGGCCGACGTAGCCGATCAGCGGCCGTGCCTTTTCGGCCGCCCGCGGCAACCCGTGCCCGGCGACGCTGACCGCGCCGGCGCTCGGCCGCAGCACGGTCGCGAGCACCCGCAGGAGCGTCGTCTTGCCGGCGCCGTTCGGCCCGGTGACGAGCAGGAACTCGCCCTCGGCCACGCGCAGGTCGACCCCGTCGAGGGCGGCGCGCTCGCCGAAGCGGCGCACGAGGCCGTCGCACGTGACGGCGGGCTCTCTAGGCGATGGCATCCGCGAGCACTCCCGCCAGGAAGACCAGCGCGATCACGCCGTTCATGGTCAGGAATGCCATGTCGACCCGGGAGAGGTCGTCCGCGCTCACGATCGAGTTCTCGTAGGCGAGGAGGGCCGCAACCACCGCCACCCCGAGGTAGTAGAGCGGCCCCAGGCCGAGTGCGATGCCGAGCCACACCAGCAGGAGCACGGACGCGAGGTGGAACGCGCGCGTGATGCGGAGCGCGGTGGCGACCCCGAATTGGCGCGGGATCGAGTGCAGGCCCTGGCTGCGGTCGATCTCGAGATCCATGGTCGCGTAGATGATGTCGAAGCCGCCGATCCAGAGGGCGACGGCGCCGCCGAGCAGGAACGCCGTCGGGTCGACGTGGTTGGTCACGGCCACCCAGCCGCCCACCGGTGCCAGGCCGTCGACGGCGCCGAGGAACGGGTGGCACAGCCAGGTGAACCGCTTCAGGTAGGGGTAGATCACGAAGCCGGCGACGGGGATCGGCCACAGCCAGCGGGTGATCGGCGCGAGCTGCCATACGGCGACCAGAAACACGATCAGGGAGGCGACGGCGAAGGCGATCACGTCGGCCCTCGAGAGCAGCCCGGCCGGGATCTCGCGCCGGGCCGTGCGCGGGTTGCGGGCGTCGATCGCGGCGTCGATCAGGCGGTTGAGCGCCATCGCCAGGCTGCGGGCGCCGACCATGGCGACCGTGATCCAGAAGAGCTGGCGGGCGGACGGCACCTCGCCCAGCGCCAGGATCGCGCCCGTGTAGGCGTACGGGAGCGCGAACACCGTGTGCTCGAGCTTGACGAGGCTGACGAACCGGCGGGCGTAGACGGCGGTCGCGCTCAATGCGGGGTGGGCCGGTCGAGCAGGAGCCGGAGCCCGTGGTCGAGGGCGGGCGCGATCGCGTCGAAGAGCTCGGCGCACGCCTTGGGGCTGCCGGGCAGGTTGACGATCAGCGCCGACCCTCGGATGCCGCTCTTGCCGCGCGAGAGCATCCCGTGCGGGGAGATCGCCGTCGAGACTGCGCGCATGTGCTCGTCGAGCCCCGGGGTCGGGCGCTCGATCACGCCCTCCGTGGCCTCCGGCGTGACGTCGCGGGGGGCGAACCCCGTGCCGCCGGTGGTGAGGACGAGGTCGGCCAGCCCGGTCAGGCGGCGGAGTGCGTCGGCGATCTCGGCCCGGTCGTCCGGAACCACGTCGTGCCCGGCGATCTCGAAGCCCGCGCCGCGCAGGCGCGACTCCAGCACCTCGCCGCTCGTGTCCTCGCGGGTGCCGGCGACGACCCCGTCGGAGACGGTCAGCACGGCCGCCCTCACGCCTCCTCCCGGCGCCAGTGCCCGCTCTTGCCGCCGGACTTCTCCACCAGCTCGGCCGCGCGGATCGAGATGGCGGGGTCGAGCCCCTTCGTCATGTCGTAGACGGTCAGCGCGGCGGCGACCGCGGCGGTGAGCGCCTCCATCTCGACGCCGGTCTGCGCAGTCGTCTCGGCGGCGGCGACGATGACGACGCCGCCGTCCTCGAGCTCCGGCGTCACCTCGACCATGGTCAGCGGCAGCGGATGGCACAGCGGCACGATGTCGGGGGTGTGCTTGGCCGCCATGATCCCGGCGATCCGGGCTGCGGCGAGGACATCGCCCTTCGGCAGCGTGCCACCGGCGATCCGCTCGCGCACGTGCCCGGGCATGGAGACGTGGGCGCGCGCCACGGCTCTGCGCCGGGACGCCGGCTTCTCGCCGACGTCGATCATGCGGATCTCGCCCATGCGGCCAGGAAGTCTACGGGCCGGTGAATATCCGGTGCCAGGCACCGGTTATGCACGCAAGCGCGGTCAGCCGGCCAGGAACGGCTGCAGGGCGCGGGCGTAGGCGCGGGCGCCGCGGCCGTCAGGGTCGCGGCGGGGGTTGCCGCAGCAGAGGCTCACGCCCACGACCCGCCCGGTGGCGGCGAGCGCTTCCATCTCGGCGTCCAGCCGCGCGCCGCTCCAGCCGTCCGGGGCCGGGAAGTCGACACCGGGGGCGTCCGCCGGGTCGAGCACGTCCCCGTCCAGGTGGAGGTGGATCGGTGCCCCGTCCGGCAGGATCGCCAGGGCGGCCGCCACGTCGTCGGTCGTGACCAGCCGCGAGCGCTCGATCGCCGCCCGCTCGCCCGGGTCGAGGTCGCGCGCGCCAACGAGCGCGGCCCGGTCTTCCGGCAGGGCGGGGTCGAGTCCGGCGGCCAGACGAAGGCGGTCGTGGCACCAGCCCAGCAGCACGGCGAACGGCATCCCGCCGAGGAAGCCGCTCGGAGTCGTCTCGGGCGTGTTCAGGTCGCCGTGGGCGTCGACCCAGACCAGCACCAGGCCCGGGCGGGATGCCCGAAGGCCGGCGGTCACGGCGGGCGCGAGCGTGCACTCGCCGAGCAGGACGACCGGGTTCGGGCCGGCGTCGGCCACCGCCGCCTGGACGCGCGGGAGGCCGGCGGCGAGTGCATCCTCCGGCGGCGACTCCATGTCCACGTCGACCGACGAGCCGCCCTCGGCGCCCAGCGCCCCTGCGACGGCGCGCGGGCCCTCCTCCATCCCGCCGCCGTGGAAGCTGCTGCACCAGGGCACCTGCACGATGGCGCTCACCGCTCCACCGCCTCGGGGCGGGCGTGGGCGAGGTCGTCCATGAGCGCCTCGACCCAGTGCGTGATGTCGTGCTCGCGCACCTGCGCCCGCAGGCCGGCGATGCGGCGGCGGCGCTCGTCCTCGGGCATCACGAGCGCGGTGTGGATCGCGTCCGCCTGCTCCTGCAGGTCGAACGGGTTCACGGTCAGCGCATGCTCGCCCAGCTCCGGGTGGGCGCCCGCGTTCTCGGACAGGATCAGCACCCCGTCGCGGTCGTTCACGAGCGGCGCCTCCTTCGCGATCAGGTTCATGCCGTCGAAGATGGCGTTCACGAGCAGGACGTCGTACTCGGCGTATCCGGCGACCGCCTCGTGGAAGTTGTCGGAGATGCGCAGGTCGACGGCCTGCCAGTCGTCGGTGGTGTAGAAGCGGTCGTTGACCGTCCGGGCGGCGCGCTGGATGGCGCCCAGGTACTCGGTGTACTCCGGGATGTCCTGGCGCGACGGATCGAGCTTCGCGAGCAGCGTCACGCGCCGCTCCCACTCCGGGTGGTCGGCCAGGAAGAGCTCGAAGGCCTGGATCCCGCGGACGACGTTCTTGGACGGGTCGGTGCGGTCGACCCGCAGCACCACCTTCTCCGGCCGCCAATCCTGAAGCGCCCTGCGCTCCGCGAGCACCGCCTCGCTCCCCGCCAGCCGGTCGAACTCCTCGGGATCGACCGAGATCGGGCGGCAGGTCACGCGCACGGTCCGGCCGCGGAAGTGCACCGTCGCCGCCTCGGTGTCGACGCGCGCGTCGGTGAACTGGGCCACGGAGGCCAGGAAGTTGCCGACGTAGCGGGCCGTGTGCAGGCCGATCACGTCGCAGGCGAGCATGGCCTCGTGGATCGTCCGGCGGATGTCCGGCGGCAGCACCCGCCAGTAGTCCGGCATCGGCCACGGGATGTGCGAGAAGTGCTGGATGACGGCGTCCGGCACGCGCTCGCGGATGGCGGCGGGCGCGACGAACAGGTGGTAGTCCTGCAGCATCACCGGCGGCGGCTCGCCCTCGGCAGCCTCGAGCTCGGCCACCACGGCGTCGGCGAAGCGCTGGTTCACGGGCACGTAGCCGGCGTCCCAGGCCAGCCGCACGTTGCGGTCGACCGACGGCTCGGTGGCCAGCCCCCACAGGTAGTGGTGGATGAACCAGAGCACCGGGTTCGCGAAGACGTTGTAGTAGCGGTCGTACTCCTCGCGGTCGTGCACGACCATGCGTACGGTCAGGTCGCCGTCGCGGTAGACGCCGCGCCCTGCCACCTCGGCGTCCTCGTCGGAGAGCGCGCTCGCGATCCAGATCACCGGCCGCACCGCCGCAAGGCCGCTCAGCGCGGTGACGAGCCCGCCGCCGCCCCGCTGCGCCACGATCTCGCCGCCGGGCCCGCGCGTGAACCGGCACGGCCCTCGGTTGGACACGATGAGCAGCGGCTGCTCGGCCATCCCCGCACCCTAGCCGCTCACCGCTGCCCGCCACCCGGGGTCAGACCCCGAACGTCGGCCGTGACGCTTCTGTCGCAGTTCCGTTCGGGGTCTGACCCCCGACGGTGACGGCTAGGCGGAGATGATCTCGAGGTCGGCCTGGTCGCCGTCGCCGGCCATGCGGTGCATGAGGGCGAGCCAGTCGCGCAGGAGCCGGGGCGTGAGGAAGCGACGGCGCACGTGCTCCTTGGCCCGGCGGGTCATGTCGCGCGTCGCCTGCGGGTCGGCGAGCACCTCGAGGGTCCGGTCGGCGCACTCCTGGGCCGACGAGACGAGGTAGCCGGTCTCGCCGTCGACGATCTGGGCGATGATGCCGCCGACGTTCCCCCCGATCGTCGGCCGCGCCTTCCAGAGCGCCTCGGACACCGTCAGGCCGAACCCCTCGCGGATCGACTTCTGGATGCAGACCTCCGAATAGACCTGGAACGCGTTCACCTCGACCGCGCCCACGTTGTTCAGGTTCGAGAACATGTAGATGTCCGGATCCTCCTCGCAGTAGTCGCGAGTGGTGTTCCAGAAGTCCCAGCCCTCCGGGTCGTCGTGCGCCATCGAGCCGACCAGGGCGAGCTGCACGTCGCGGTGGGTCTCCTTGACGATCCGGTAGGCGTCGATCACGCCCATCGGGTCCTTCCAGGGGTCGAACCGCGACACCTGCAGGAGCAGCGGCCGGCTGACGTCGACACCGAACTGGTCGACGATGTAGGCCGCGTCGTCGGTCGAGAGGGCCATGTTCTTCGGCGCCAGCGGGTCGATCGCGGGCGGCCAGATGACGGCCTCGGCCAGGCCGGCGGCGCGGGGCACGTAGGAGGGCATGTGGAAGATGCAGGCGTCGTAGGCGCCCAGGCGCGGCGAGACGAAGTCGAGCACCTCGGCGTTCGGTGTGGAGAGGTCGATGTGGCAGCGCCACACCCACCGCGGCCGGGAGCTCGCGACGTACTCCCGCATCGCGAGCGGCTGGGGGTCATGGACGACGATCACGTCCCACTCGTCCGCGTCGGTGAGGGCGTCGGCGTTCATCTTGTTGTAGCCCTCGAAGATCGCCTTCTGGTGGTCGGTGATGCCCTTCTCGTCCCCCTGGAGGGCGTTGTGCATCGTCTTCGTGACGTCGTAGAACTCGTCCCGGCCGTCGATGACGCGCCATTCGGCGTCGAGGCCGGCGTCGATCATGAGGGGGATCAGCGTGTAGTTGATCTCGGCCACGCCGCCGCCGAACGCCGTCGCCGACAGGTGCAGGATGCGCTTGCCCTGCATGGGCTCCGCCAGGCGCCGGATCTCCTCGGCGAGCGTCCGCCCGATCAGCGAGTTGTAGTCGGCAAGCGACTTGTGCCCAACGTTGACGCTCTGCATGCCGCGCGAAAACTTAGCAACATCACCGGTCTTCGCACCATCACCGGTCTTCGCACCATCACCGATCGCGGCCCAGACCGTCGGCCCGCAGCCGCAGGGCGAAGCTCGAGCCGCCCTCTCCGGACGAGACGGCGATCTCCCCGCCCATGCGGTGGGCCAGCTCGCCGGCGATCGCGAGGCCGAGACCGCTCCCCGAGGCGTTCCCCTGCGGACCCCGCCAGAAGCGCTCGAACAGGTGCCGCTGCGAGTCGGCGTCGATCCCGGGGCCGTCGTCGGAGACCGTCAGCATGACGTGGCCGTCGTCCGACCCGACGGCGACGCGCACCTGCGTCCCCTGGGGATTGTGGCGGACGGCGTTGTCCACGAGCACGCGCCCGATCTGCTGCACCCGCTGCTCGTCGCCGATCCCGTGCGGCAGCCCGCGCGGCGGCCGCGCCAGCACGACCCGGCTGCCGTGGCGGGCGGCCAGGCCGCGGAACTCGCGCACGAGCCCGCGCGCCGCCGCGGCCAGATCGACCG
>JBKPMQ010000223.1:0-3837 GCA_046732235.1 Actinomycetota bacterium | reverse complement strand
GCGCAGGAGCGCGGGCGTCCCGAGCACGTCGCCGCCGTGCCCCAGCAGCGCGCCGGCGCCGCAGGCGACGGCCGGCACCGCGAGGAGCAGGACGACGGCGAGCGCGGAGATGCCCGCGGGCCGGCGCAGGACGGCGATCGTCCCGGCGACACCGAGCGGCAGCACGATCCCGAGCGCCACGATCGTCTGGCCGGCGGAGGGCACAACGGGCGCCATGTGCGTGATCGAGACGAACCCGCCGTAGCGGTGGTAGTCGACCCCGAGCGGGACGAGCCACACGGCGGCGACGGCCGCGGCCGCGACGGCCGTCCGCCAGGCGGCCAGGTCGCGGGCCGCGAGCGCGAGCGCGACCGCCCACGCGATGCAGAAGGCGCCGGCCAGCGGGCTGATCAGAAAGACGAAGCCGATCGCCGCGCCGGCCGCCCAGAGCGCCGCGGAGCGGCCCTTCGCCAGGCCGCGCAGCATGAGCCAAACGGCGAGCGGCGCGAGGCACGTGCCCAGCTCGCGCGGGACGAGCGGCGGCACGTTGCCGAGCGCGGGCACGAGCACGTTCGAGAGCACCAGGTCGCCGTGGTACGGCCCGACGTTGACGCCGTTCGGGTGCAGGGCCGCAGCCGGGCTGTGCTGCCAGATCCAGCCGAACCCGGCCGCCGCCGTGAAGAGGGCGGCCGCCCAGGCGGCGGCGACGCGCGGCGCCCCCAGCTCGCGCGCGAGCAGCCACATCGCCAGCCACCCGGCGGCTACGCCGGCCACGTCGAGGGCCAGGAGGGCGGCGTTCAGGTCGCCGGGAAGCGTCCCCAGGAGCCAGGCGGCGATCGAGTGGTAGAGCCAGGGATACGAGTTCGGCTCGCCGGCGTACACGCCGCCGGGGGCCGGGATGCCGGCGGCGAGCTGGCGGATCCAGCCCTGGTGCCAGAGCATGTCCTCGTGGGACGGCCACAGGCGCGGCGTCGCCGCCAGGAGCGCGGGATAGGTGACGACGGCGGTGGTCGCAGCGGCCACTGCGAGCGGCCAGGCCGACACTCGCCCGGGCGAGAGCGAGGGACGCCGCCACGCGACCAGCCCCAGGACGAGCACGACCGCGATCGCGCGGAGGGCCCACGGGCGACCGAGAAGGCCGACGCCGGCCGGCCCCTGGAGCATCGTGACGCAGGCCAGGCCCACCGCGGCCAGGATCCCGTAGGCGAGCCGCTCCGACGCGGGCGAGCCGGGGGAGATCGCCGAGCCGCACACCCACACGGCCGCGGTCGTCACGGCCAGCGTCACCAGCGCAGACGCGATCACGTGGCCGCCCGCATTCGGCCTGCGATTGTACCGAACGGCGGTACCATGGCCAGGGGCTCGCGAGACCCCGCAGGGCCCTCGTAGCTCAGGGGATAGAGCGCGGCTCTCCTAAGGCCGGCGTCGCAGGTTCGAATCCTGCCGAGGGCATCCCATTCCGGGCGCCGAACGTGGGCTGGACCTCGCAGGGGGGTACACTCCGACGGGTCATGGCAGTGCCGACGCGCGCCGAGAAGGATGGCCCGGGCGGCGACCTCGCGCCCACCGCCCGCGGGATCCTGGCGTCGGCCGCGCGCACCTTCGCCGACCGGGGCTCGGCGGTCAGCATGACCGAGATCGCGTCCCGCTCCGGCGTCGGCCGCGCCACCCTCTACCGCCACTTCCCGACCAGGGAGATCCTGCTGCAGGAGCTGCAGCGGGTCGTCGTGGAGAGCGTCGGGGAGCGCCTGCGCGCCGCCAGGCTGGAGACGCTCTCGGGCCCGGACGCCCTCGACCGGGCGGTGCGCGTCGTGCTCTCGGTCGGCCACGAGTACGCGGTCGTCATCCGCGAGCAGGTGCCGGTGCCCCGCGACGTGGCCGACCGGCTCGTGCGCGACCCGATCCGGGGGATGCTGTTCCGCGGGCAGGCGGACGGCCTCCTCCGCCGCGAGTGCTCGCTCGAGTGGCTCGAGGACATGTTCATCGGGCTCGTCCAGGCCGGGCTCCAGCAGATCGTGCGCCGGGGGGCGGATCTCGACGCGACGGCGCGGGCTGTCGTCTCGGCCTACCTGGAGGGGGCGGGCACGCGGCATGCCTGAGCGCGCCGGCGTCAGCGTGCCGTGGCCGCCCGGGAAGTCCGCTCCCGTCGAGCTCTGCACCTGCTGCGGCGAGCCGCTCGCGGCCGGCACCGACGTGTGCCCGAAATGCAACACCGACGTGCGCGGCGGCGCCCGCTCCCAGAAGGCACGGGCGTCCCTGTTCTTCGGCCTGCTCGGCCTCGCCGTGCTGCCGATCGTGTTCTCGATCCCGGCGATCGTGCTGGCGGTGACCGCCCGGCGCGAGATCGCACGCACGCCGGGCCTGCACGGCAGCGACGCAGCCGGATGGGGCCTCGCCACGGGGATCATGGGGACGGTGCTCGGGATCCTCCTGATCCTGACCGTCGTCCTCGGCTTCGCGTTCCCGACGTAGGCCTGGACCGGCAGTGTTATGGTCATCGCGTGACCCGACCGAGGCTCGCATGGATCGAGTCTGGCTCCCGCCTCGAGTACATATGGGTGGCATTCGCGGTGCTGAACCTCGCCGCGATGCTCGTGATCATCGAGCTGCGGTACGGCCAGGGCTGGGAGACCGTCCCGTTTCACTTCATCTACGTGTCGTTCACGATCCTGTACGGCTTCCGTGCGTGGAGGGGGAAGGTGACGCTGCTCGGGATCCTGTTCGTCACGATTACGACGGGCGCGGCCACCGCGTTCGGCATCCACCGCAACTGGGAGGAGCCGCCCGAGCTCACCGAGGTGCCGCTGATGTCGCTCATGTTCATCGCGATGGTCTACCACGTCCACCGACGGCAGCAGGCCCAGGCGGTGGCGGAGGCGCTCGCGTCCGAGCGCGAGCGCGACGTCGAGCGCAAGTCGGCGTTCCTGTCGGACGCCGCCCACGAGCTCCTGACCCCGATCACCATCGGCCGCGGCCACCTCGAGCTTCTGCACCGCAGCCCTCGGGCGGAGACGGACGAGCTGAGGGCGACGTGCGAGATCGTCCTCGGCGAGCTCGGCCGCATGGAGCGCGTGATCAACCGCCTCCTCCTGCTCGAGTCGGCCGGCGGGGGCGCGCTCGGTATGCGCGAGCGGGTCGACATCGCCGCGCTCCTGACCCGGACGTTCCGGCGCTGGCGGGACACGGCCGACCGTGACTGGCGGATGGGCGACCTCCCGCCGGGCACGGTCGCCGTCGACGTCGACCAGCTCACGCTGGCGCTGGACGCGCTGATCGAGAACGCCGTCCAGCACACCGGAGAGGGCGGGCCGATCGAGATCGGCGCCGTCGCCGAGGCCGGGGCGCTGCGGATCCGCGTCCGCGACGGCGGCGACGGCATTCCCGAGGATGCACGCACGCGGGTGTTCGACCGCTTCTACCGGGTGGACGGCGGGCGCAGCCGCCGGAACGGCGGCGTGGGCCTGGGCCTCGCCATCGTCAAGGCGATCGCCGAGGCACACGGCGGGAGCGTGTCCGTGCGCAGCCGGCCCGGCGCGGGCAGCACGTTCGAGCTGTGCCTGCCCGGGCTGCGCTCAGCAGGGGACGAGCCGGTACCCGCCGCCGCGGACGGTCTCGATCACGGCCTCGGCCTGGAGCTTGCGCCGTAGCCGGGCGACGCAGACGTCGACGACGTTCGACCGCGGGTCGAACTGGTAGTTCCAGACGGCGTTCAGGATCCGCTCCCGCGAGACGACCTCCTCGGGCGTGCGCAGCAGGTACTCGAGCAGCGCGCACTCGCGCTCCGAGAGCTGCACGCGGCCGCCGTCGCGGCGGGTGATGCGGCGGTTGCGCGCGTCCAGCTGGAGCACTCGCCCGCCC
>JBKPMQ010000222.1:0-11902 GCA_046732235.1 Actinomycetota bacterium | reverse complement strand
CTACAACGGCCCGGAGGCGTTCACGCCCGACGGCGAGTTCATCCTGGGTGAGTCGGCGGTGCCGGGATTCTGGGTGGCGGCGGGGTTCTGCGCCCACGGCCTGGCCGGTGCCGGCGGCCTGGGCTGGCAGGTGGCGGAGTGGATCGTGAACGGCGAGCCCAGCCTCGACCTGTGGCACATGGACAGCCGTCGCTTCGGCCGCCAGTACACGAGCCGCGCCTACGCGCTCGCCCGCGCGACCGAGGTCTACTCGACCTACTACGACATCAAGTACCCCAACCACGAGCGCACGGCCGCCCGCCCGCTGCGGCTGTCACCGGCGTACGGGCGGCTGGCGGAGCTGGGCGCGAGCTTCGGCGAGAAGTCCGGCTGGGAGCGGGCGAACTGGTTCGAGCCCAACGCCGCGCTCGGCGACGAGGGCCTGCGCCCCCGCGGCTGGGCGGGCGAGAACTGGTCGCCGGCGATCCACGCCGAGGCGGTCGCGACCCGCGAGCGGGCGGGCCTCTTCGACGAGACGTCCTTCGCGAAGATCGAGGTGTCAGGGCCGGGGGCGGCGGCGTTCCTGCAGGGCCTGAGCGCCAACGACGTCGACCGCCCGGTCGGCTCGGTCACCTACACGCAGATGCTGAACAGCCGCGGCGGGATCGAGTGCGACTTCACCGTCACCCGCGTGGCCGAGAGCCGCTTCCGCATCGTCACCGGCACGGCCTTCGGCAACCACGACATCGGCTGGATCCGCCGCCACATGCCGGACGACGGCTCGGTCGACGTCGCCGACGTCACCTCCGCGTACGCATGCCTGGGGCTGTGGGGGCCGCGGGCGCGCGACATCCTCCAGCCGCTGACGACGGCCGACCTCTCGAACGCCGGACTGCCGTACATGCGCGCGGCCGAGATCGCCGTCGGACACATCCCCTGCCTGGCCGTGCGGGTCACCTATGTCGGCGAGCTCGGGTGGGAGCTCTACTGCCCGTCCGAGTACGGCGCCGCGCTGTGGGACACGATCTGGGAGTCGGGCTCGGGGCACGCCATGCTCGCCGCCGGGTACCGCGCGATCGACGCGCTGCGGGTCGAGAAGGGCTACCGGGTGTGGGGCGCCGACATCACGCCCGAGGACACGCCCGACGAGGCCGGCCTCGGCTTCGCGGTGAAGCCCGACAAGGGCGTCGACTTCATCGGCCGCGACGCGCTGCTGCGCGCCCGCGAGTCCGCGCCCGGACGGCGGCTCGCCTGCCTGGCGCTGGCGGATCCGCGTGCGGTCACCCTCGGCTCCGAGCCGGTCCGGGTCGGCGGCGAGGTCGTCGGCCGGGTGACGAGCGGCGGCTACGGCTACGCCGTCGAGCGCTCGCTCGCCTACGCCTACCTGCCGGCCGATGCCGTCGCGGTCGATACCGCTGCCGACATCGAGGTGTTCGGCGAATGGGTCGCCGCCGAGGTCGTCGCAGAGCCGGTCTGGGATCCGCGGGGCGAGCGCATCAGGGCGTAGCCGGACAGGCGGCGGCTAGGTACGCTAGCTGCCATGCGCTGCCATTCCTGCGGGACGGAGAACGAGGAAGGGCGCAAGTTCTGCGGTGAGTGCGGCGCTCCCCTTGCGATCGTCTGCGCCGCGTGCGGCACGCGCAACTCGCCCGGGGCGAAGTTCTGCGGCGAGTGCGGAGCGACGCTCGGCGCCCCCGCCCGGGCTCCCATGCCCGCGGCGGAGCCGCTCGCGGAGCGCCGGCTCGTCTCCGTCCTCTTCGCCGACCTGGTCGGGTTCACGACGGTCTCGGAGTCGCGTGACGCCGAGGACGTGCGCGAGCTGCTCTCGCGCTACTTCGACACCTGCCGGACGCTGATCGCCCGCTACGGCGGCACCGTCGAGAAGTTCATCGGCGATGCGGTGATGGCGGTGTGGGGCGCGCCGGTGGCGATGGAGGACGACGCCGAACGAGCGGTGCGGGCGGCGATCGATCTCGCCGCGGCGGTTGAGGCGCTCGGAGCGGAGGTGGGAACGGACGGCCTCCGCGCCCGGGTGGGCGTGCTCACCGGCGAGGCGGCGGTCACGATCGGCGCGCAGGGCGAGGGCATGGTGGCGGGCGACCTCGTGAACACCGCCTCGCGCATCCAGTCGGTGGCCGCGCCGGGCACCGTGCTCGTCGGCGAGTCGACGAAGCGCGCGACCGAGGCGGCGGTCGTCTACGAGGATGCCGGCGTCCGCGAGCTCAAGGGCAGGCTCGAGGCCGTTCCCGTGTGGCGGGCGGTGCGCGTGATCGGCGGCCTCGGCGGCGCGCAGCGCACGACCGGCCTCGAGGCGCCGTTCGTCGGCCGCGACCGCGAGCTGCGCGTCGTGAAGGAGCTCTTCCACGCGTCGGCGGGCGAGTCCAAGGCGCACCTGGTCTCGGTCCTGGCGGTCGCCGGCACCGGGAAGTCGCGGCTCTCGTGGGAGTTCTTCAAGTACATCGACGGCCTGGCGGAGGACGTGCGCTGGCACCGCGGCCGCTGCCTGCCCTACGGCGAGGGCGTGACGTTCTGGGCGCTCGCCGAGATGGTGCGCACTCGCGCCCAGATCGTCGAGGGCGAGGACACCGCCTCGCAGCGGGCCAAGCTGCACGCCGCCGTCGAGGAGTCGATCGCCGATCCCGAGGAGCGCCGCTTCGTCGAGCCGCGGCTGGCGCACCTGCTCGGCCTGGAGGAGCACACCCGGTGGGAGCGCGAGAACCTGTTCAGCGCCTGGCGGCTGTTCTACGAGCGGCTGGCCGAGGAGATGCCGACGGTGCTCGTGTTCGAGGACATGGAGTGGGCCGACGCCGCCCTGCTCGACTTCATCGAGTACCTGGTCGACTGGTCGCGCAACTATCCCCTCTTCGTGATCGTGCTGGCCCGGCCGGAGCTGACCGAGCGGCGGCCGACGTGGGGCGCCGGGAAGCGCAACTCGAGTTCGCTCTACCTCGAGCCGCTGGTCACGGACGAGATGGACACGCTGCTCTCCGGGCTCGTGCCGGGCCTGCCGGGGGAGCTGCGGGCCCGCATCCGCGAGCGGGCCGAGGGCATGCCGCTCTACGCGGTTGAGACGGTGCGGATGCTGCTCGACCGCGGCCTCGTGGTTGAGCGGGATCGCTCCTACATCCCGGCCGGCCCGATCGAGACGCTCGAGGTGCCGGAGACGCTCCATGCGCTCGTCGCCGCCCGCCTGGACGGGCTCGGGAGCGAGGAGCGGCGGCTGCTCCAGTCGGCCGCGGTGCTCGGGAAGACGTTCACCGTCGAGGCGCTCGCGACGCTCGTCGGCCGCACGACCGAGGAGGTCGAGCCGGCCCTGGCCGGCCTGGCGCGCAAGGAGATGCTCTCGCTCTCGGCCGACCCGCTCTCGCCGGAGCGGGGCCAGTACGGGTTCCTGCAGGACATGGTGCGCCGGGTGGCCTACGAGATGCTCTCCAAGCACGACCGGCGGGCGAAGCACCTCGCCGCCGCGGCCATGGACGAGGGCGAGGACGAGCTGGCCGAGGTGGTCGCGGGCCACTACCTGGCCGCGGCCGCCGCCGCCCCGGACGCCGCCGACGCCGGCGAGATCGCCCGGCGGGCGGTGACGGCGCTGCGCCAGGCCGGTCAGCGGGCCTCGTCGCTCGCGGCCACCCAGGAGGCGCAGCGCTACTACGAGCAGGCCGACCTGCTGGAGCACGCCGGCATCATGGCTCAGCGCGGGGGGCGCGCGAGTGCCGCCCGGGCCCACTACGAGCGGGCGGTGGCGCTGTTCGAGCAGGAGGGGGCGACCCATCCCGCCGCCCGCGTCTCCGCCCGGCTGGGCGAGGTCATGTGGGACACCGGCCGGCTGCGAGAGGCGCTCGCCCGGATGGACGCGGCCCTCGAGCTGCTGACCGCCGAGGAGGGGGACGCGGACGTGGCGGCGCTGACCGCGCAGATCGCGCGCTTCACGTTCTTCGCGGGCGAGCCGAAGGTCGCCCTCGAGCGGATCGAGACCGCGCTCGAGCTGGCGGAGGCGCTGGGGCTGCCCGAGGTGCTTTCGCAGGCGATCAACACAAAGGCGATGATCCTCTCGACCCATGGCCGTCCCGGCGAGGCGGGCGCCCTCGTCCGCTACGCGCTCGAGATCGCGCTCGAGCACGACATCCCCACGGCGGCGCTGCGCGGGTACAACAACGTCGCCGACTTCGAGGCCCGGTCCGACCGCTACGAGCAGGCGGCGGCCGGCTACCGTGACGGCCTCGCCCTCGCGCGCCGGGTCGGCAGCCGCCAGCAGGAGCTGATGTTCCTGGCGCAGACGTATCCGCTCTATGCGCTCGGGGCCTGGGACGAGGCGCTGGCGCGGGCGGCCGAGGTGCCGGAGGGCCTGTTCTCCCAGACGCGGTTCCCGTTCGTGTGCTTCCTCGGGAACAGCGTCTCGATCCAGTGCCACCGCGGCGAGCTGGACGCGGCCGAGGACCTCGTCCGGCGCTACGCCGTCCTGCGCGACTCCGCCGACCTCTCGGAGCGGACGGGCTACGCCTGGCCGGAGTCGCAGCTGCGGCTCGCGCGCGGCGAGCCGGCGGAGGCCCTGCGGCTGGCCTCGGCCGCCTGGGACACCCGCGAGGCGGGGGGCGGCAACTCCGAGTCCATGAAGGAGGCTTTCGCGATCGCGGTGCACGCCGCGCTCCTGACCGGCGACCGGGCGCGGGCGGAGGCGCTGCTCGAGACGGTCGAGTCGCCCGGGCACGGGACGATCCCGGCGCTCGTGCGTGCGCACACCATGCGGTTCCGGGCCCGGCTGGCGGCGGGGGCCGGCGACCTCGAGCGGGCCGACCGGCTCTTCCGCGGGGCGGCGGCGCTCATGCGCGAGCTGGCGACGCCGTTTCCGATGGCCGTCACGATGCTGGAGCATGCGGAGGCGCTGATCGCCGCCGGCGATCCGGCCGAGGGGGAGCCGCTCCTCACCGAGGCGCGGTCGGCCTTCGAGGAGCTGCGGGCGGCCCCGTGGGTCGAACGGGTCCGCCATGTCGCCGCGGGAGCGGGCCACCGCGTGGCGTCCTGACCGCGCAATTGGCATTCGCCGCGGATGCCAATTGGCCCCCGGAAAACGGTCGGGACGGGCCGCGGCTCCCGCGCGGGCCGGCCGCCCTGCAGGTGGGCGGCGCTTCCGCGCCGAGCGAGCCGCGTCCGTCCCTTGTCTGCGACCGCGGAGAGGACACTACGCCGCGAGCGTTAAGCCCAGAAGGCGGAAACGTAACGGTGTCGTAACGGCCGCGCCGGCGGCGGGTCAGGCGGCGGGGGCGAGCTCGCGCCGCGTGAGCGTCTGGTCGCGCCGCTGCCCGATCCCGACCATCGTCACGGGCACGCCGACCCGCTCCTCGACGACGTCGAGGTAGGCCCGCGCCGCCTCGGGCAGCTGCCCGAACGCCGTCACGCCGGAGATGTCGGCGCCCCAGCCGGGAAGATCCTCGTACACCGGCTGTGCATGGTGGAAGTCGGTCTGATGGGCCGGGAACTCGGCCGTCTCGGTCCTGTCCTCGAGCCGGTAGCCGGTGCAGATCGGGATGCGGTCGAACATCGAGAGGACGTCGAGCTTCGTCACCGCGAGCTCGGTGAGCCCGTTCAGGCGTGCGGCGTAGCGGAGGCCGACCAGGTCGAGCCAGCCGCAGCGGCGGTCGCGGCCCGTCACCGTGCCGTACTCGCCGCCGCGCTCACGCAGCTGGGCGCCGCGGTCGGCGTCGGCCTCGCTCGGGAACGGCCCGGCGCCGACCCGCGTCAGGTAGGCCTTGGTGACGCCGAGCACCGACGAGATCCGGGTCGGCCCGACGCCGAGTCCCGCGCAGGCGCCGCCCGCGACCGGGTTCGACGACGTGACGAACGGGTAGGTGCCGTTGTCGATGTCGAGCAGGGTGCCCTGGGCGCCCTCGCACAGCACGAACCGGCCGTCCTCGAGCGCGCGGTGCACGAGCAGCGACGTGTCGGCGATGAACGGCCGGATGCGGGCGGCATAGCCGAGCATCGCCACGGTCACCTCGTCCTTGTCCAGCGGCCGGTGGTGGTGGAGCTTGCGCAGCTCGAGGTTCTTCACCGAGAGCGCTGTCTGGATCTTCATGCGCAGGATCTTCTCGTCGAGCACATCCTGGACGCGGATGCCGACCCGCAGCGCCTTGTCGGCGTAGGCGGGGCCGATGCCGCGCCGGGTCGTCCCGATCTGGAGCCGGCCGAGCTGGAGCTCGGAGTCGGCGTCGATGATCCGGTGCCACGGCATGATCAGGTGCGCGTTCCCGCTGATGCGCAGGCCCGAGACGTCGACGCCGCGCGCGAGCAGGCCGTCGAGCTCCTCGATCAGCACCTCCGGGTCGATCACGCACCCGTTCCCGAGCACGCACTCGGTGCCCGGGTAGAGGATGCCGCTCGGAACGAGCCGGAGCTTGTACGTCTCCGATCCGATGACGAGCGTGTGCCCGGCGTTGTTCCCGCCCTGGTAGCGGGCGACGACATCGGCGCGCTCGGCCAGGAGATCGACGATCTTGCCCTTGCCCTCGTCGCCCCACTGGGCGCCCACGACCACCTTGAGCGGCATTCGGATGCCTCCCGCGTTTTCAGGCCCCGGGATGGGCCAGATTGTCGAATCGGGTGTAGCGGCCCACGTACGCGAGCTTCACCGTGTCGAGCGGGCCGTTGCGGTGCTTCGCCAGGATGACCTCGGCCGTGCCCTTGTCGTCGCTCTGATCATCGTAATAATCGTCACGATAGACGAACATGACGAGGTCGGCGTCCTGCTCGATCGACCCGGACTCGCGCAGGTCGGAGAGCACCGGCCGCTTGTCGCCACGGGCCTCGACGGCGCGCGAGAGCTGCGAGATCGCGATGACCGGCACGTCGAGGTCGCGGCCGATCAGCTTGAGCGCGCGCGAGATCTGTGAGATCTCCTGAACCCGGTTCTCCACCTTGGCCGCGCCGCCCATGAGCTGGAGATAGTCGACGATCACGAGGCCGAGCTCGCCCTTGAGGCGCGACTTGAGGCGGCGGCTCTTGGCCTTGATCTCGATCGGCGTCACACCCGCCGTGTCGTCGATGTAGATCGGGGCGTCGTAGAGCTTGCTCGACGCGTTGGTGAGCTTCTCCCAGTCGCCCTTGTCGAGGTTCCCGCGGCGCAGGCGCTTCGAGTCGACCTTGCCCTCCGCGCACATGAGTCTGGTCGTCACCTCCTCGCGCGACATCTCGAGCGAGAAGATCGCGACCGGCGTGCGCTCGCGCACGCCGACGTGGGCGGCGATGTTGAGCGCGAGCGAGGTCTTGCCCATGCCCGGCCGGGCGGCGAGCACGATGAGGTTCGACTTCTGAAACCCTGCCGTGAGGTCGTCCAGCTGGCGGAAGCCGCTCGCAACGCCGGTCAGGTCGCGCTCGTTGTCTGCGAGCTGCGTGAGCCGGTCGAACGACTGCTTGAGCAGGGTTTCCATGTGCTGGAAGTCGCCGGTGATGCGCTGGTCGGCGATCCCGAAGACGATCTGCTCCGCCCGGTCGACCAGCTCCGGCGGCTCGCCCATGCGCTCGTAGCCGAGCGAGGCGATGTCGGTGCCGGCCCGGATCAGCCCCCGGTACGTGGCCGTGTCGCGGACGATCTGCGCGTAGTGGCGGGCGTTCGCGACCGCGGGCACGGTGGCCGCGAGCGTGTGCACGACCGCCTTGCCGCCCACCTCGTCGAGTAGCCCCCGGTTGGAGAGGGCGTTCGTGAGCGTGATCGTGTCGACGTTCTCGCCCCGCCCATACATCTCCAGGATGGTCTGAAAGATGGTCGCGTGCGAGCGGCGGTAGAAGTCGTCCGGCTGCAGGAGCTCCGAGACGATCGCGACCGCGTTGCCGGAGACGAGCATCGCCCCCAGCACCGACTCCTCGGCATCGAGGTCCTGCGGCGGGACCGTCGGCTCGTGGGAGGTGACCGCCATCCGGAGTGCGGCTAGAACTCGTCCTCGAGATCGGACGGCTCGGCCTCGAAGGCCTCGACGCCGCCCTCCTCCTCGGCCCCACCCGGGACCACCATCACCTTCAGCATCGCGCGCACGTCGCCGTACACGGTCATGGTGACCTTGTGGCTTCCGAGCATCTTGATGGGCTCGTCCAGGTCGACCTTGCGGCGGTCGACCCGGATCTTGCGCGCCTTCCAGATCGCGTCGGAGATGTCGGTCGAGGTGACCGACCCGTACAGCCTGTCCTCCATGCCGGCCCGCCGCTTGATGGTGAGGACCGTGCGGTTGAGCACGTGGGCCATGTCGCGGGCCTGCTCCTCGCTCTGGGCCTCGTGCCGGGCCCGCTGCTCGGCCTGGCGCTGCACCTCGGCGACGCGCGCGTCGGTGGCCGCCTCGGCCAGCTTGCGCGGGCCGAGATAGTTGCGCAGGTGGCCGGCGGCGACCTGGACGACGTCGCCCTTGCGCCCCAGCTTCTCGACGTCCTGCAGCAGGATCGCCTGTTGTGCTCTTCGTGCCATGTTCGTCCCTCTCAAGCCTCGGGCGGCCGTGACCGCCGTCGGATGGTCGCATTCCCTGGGCGCGGTTACCAGCCCGGCGGCCGCGGAACGGCCGCTATGAGCGCGGAAACCGTCTGAGACCGTCTAGTTGACGGCGTAGGGCAGGAGCGCCATCTCGCGCGCCCGCTTGATCGCCACGGCCACCTGGCGCTGGTGGCGCCTGCAGGCTCCGGAGATCCGCCGCGACCGGATCTTGCCCTTCTCGGACATGTACCGCCGCAGCTGGTTGTAGTTCTTGTAGTCGATCTCCTCGACCTTCTCCTTGCAGAAGTAGCAGGGCTTGCGCCGGGTGGACGCGCCTGCCGCCGCGCCGCGCTTGGGGCCGCGGCCCTTGGACTTGGGCTTCGATGCCATACGGGTTCCTCGCTAGAAGGGGATGTCGTCGTCGGAGGCCGCGGCGCCGGTGAACGCGACCGGGTCGGGCGTGAGCTCGGTGGTCGCGCGGAAGCTGGAGCCGCCGCCCTCGTTGTCGCCCCGCGAGCCGAGGAACTGGACCGTGTCGGCCACGACCTCGACCTTGGAGCGCTTGCCGCCGTCCTGGGACTCCCACTCGCTCCACTCGAGCCGGCCGTCGACCGCCACCGGGCGGCCCTTGCTCAGGTACTGCGCGCAGTTCTCGCCCTGGGCGCCCCAGACCTTGATGTCGAAGTAGTTGGGCTTCTCCGACCACTCGCCCGTGGACTGGTCCTTGTAGCGGCGGTTCACGGCCAGCCGCAGACGGCACACGCTCGTGCCGCTCGGAAGCGTGGAGAGTTCCGGATCCGCGGTCAGATTGCCGGTCAGGATGACGCGGTTGATGTTTGCCACTTGGGGTTCCTCCTCTGCCTACTTTGCGAACATGTGTTCGGCATATGATAGGCGGGCGGTCGGATGGGGATCAGGCCGGCGACTCGGCCGGCTCCCGGCTTGCGGGCGGGGGGGACGCCGACGCGCGGTGCGGCCGCGCGACGGCCATGTGCCGCATCACGCCGTCCGTGATGGCCAGCACGCGGGTCGCCTCCTGCAGCGCTTCCGGCTCGGACTCGAACGTCAGCACGTAGTACCACGCCTCGTCCATGTGGTCGATCTCGTAGGCCAGCTTGCGCTTGCCCCACGGCTCGACCGATCCCCAGACGCCGCCGCGCTCGGTGACGGTCGCCTTGGTGCGCTCGATGATCTCCGTGTGGCGCTCCTCGGCCACCTCGGGCTCGATCATCAGCATGATCTCGTATGCGTTGATCCTGATCACCTCCTCTGGACTGAAAGCGGCTCCGAGGTGCCGGCCGGATCGGTGCCGACCGCTCACGGCGCCGCGATCAGGAGTGTGGCGCCACCCCGGAGCAGGAAGCTGCTCGGTTCGGGGCCGAGTATACTCGTGCCCGTGCGGAGGCTGGGCTGGTTCTTGGTCGGGGCAGCGGGCGCAACCGGGGCGCTGGTGGCGGCGCCGGCGCTGTACGGAAAGCTGCGCGAGGCCGTCGGCGCGGGCGACCCCTGGAACGAGTTCGAGCTCGAGGGGGACGGCGGCTACGCGGCGTTGCGGGAGGACATGCCGGCCTATGCCGAGGCGGCGCCGGAGCCGGCCGCGGAGGCCCAGCCCGAGCCGGAGCCCGAGGCGGTTGTCGAGCCGGAGCCGGAACCGGAGCTGGAGCCGATGCCGGAGCCTGGACCCGAGCCCGAGCCCGAGCCCGAGCCCGTGGCCGAGGCGGAGCCCGCCGCGGAACAGGAGCCGGAGCCTGCGGCGGAGCAGCGCGGCGTCTACGAGACCGTCGTCTGGCCCGTCCCGAGCGCGCAGCCCGAGGAGGCCGAGCCGGCCGCCGACGAGGACGAGGCGGACGACGACACGGCCGAGATCGCCACGACCCTCACGCCCGCCCCTCCGCGGGAGGACACCGAGGCGACCGACCTGCGCTCGCGCATCGAGGCCAGCCGCGAGCGGCTCCACCGCAAGGCCATGGGCGACGACGTCGAGGATGAGACCGGCGACGACGAGCCCGACCCGGGCGCCTAGCTCTACAGGGTTGCTCGGTCCCCCGGCTTGAGCCAGCGCAGCCGATCGGCGACGCCGACGTCCACGAACGCCCGCTCGAGGTCGGACGGCGACGACATGAGGTGCGCCCAGCCCTCCTGATGCACCGGGATGATCGTCGCCGGCGACAGGATCGCGGCCGCCTCGGCGGCTCGGGTCGCGTCGAGCGTGAGCAGCACGTCGTCGCCCCAGAGCTCGGGGACCCGCGCCCCGCCCGCGAACAGGATCGCGGCGTCGAACGGGCCATGCTCGGTCGCGATCTCGCGGACGACGTCGACGGAGGCGTTGTCGCCGCTTACATAGATCGTCGGAAGGTGCTCGCCGCGGAGGACGAAGCCGATCACCGGGCCGTTGCGCTCGAACATCTCGGGCGAACCGTGCTCGGCCCCCACCGCCGTGATCTGGACGGCGCCGTCCGGCCCGTCGAGGTCGGCGGTCTGGTCAGGCTCCAGCCCGACGGCGTTGCCGCCGAGACGCTCGGCTCCGGCAATGGTTGTGAGGACGCTCGCGGCGCGCGGCAGGAGCTCGCTACCGGCATCGTCCAGGTTGTCGGCGTGATGGTCGTGGGAGAGGAGCACGAGGTCGACGGGCAGAACGTCGTCGGCCCCGATCGCCGGGCCGGCGAGCTTGTGGAGGACGATCGACGAGCCGGGGCGCGGGTGGTCGCCGGGCGGGTCGAAGGTGGGGTCGGTCAGGATGCGCAGGCCGCCGTAGGTGAGAAGCGCGGTGGGGCCGCCGATCAGCTGGACGGTCGTGGTCGCGGGGTCGTTCATGCCCCTGTCGGTACCATGGCTGAGCGCGGTTTACACGCGCACCTGGAGTGGCACGGGCCCGGTGGCCCATCCGGTCTTCAAAACCGGCAGGCCGTGGTAGCCCCACGGTTGGTAGGTTCGACTCCTGCGCCGCTCCGCTAGGCGGAAAGGCGCATGGTTGAGCTGAAAGGTGGGCATCCCGAGCTTCGGCCTCGGCAGGCGTTTGGATCCGCCAGACTGCGCCCGGATCCACTGAAATCTTGTATGAATGCCACTCACATGCCACTCGTGGCGATGGGCATGAGCTCGCTGGTAGCCGCTTGGCGAAACCACGGCGGGCCGGCAAGCGGGCATCTACGACCTTCGCCTGCCTGATTGCTCACCGAACGTTCGGTAGCCTTGTTCGAGGCGCCCGCGGCGCGGCAAGGAAGTCGGCGTAGAGGCGAGGCGCCGCACGTTCGGATCGTGCCGGGCGCAATGGCTCACTAACCCATCTCCGAGACCCCGAATGCCGAAAAGAGGGCAAAGCGTGATTCTCGCGCACGCTCCGGGGGCCTCGCCTGGTGAAGGCGCACTGGCTCAGCGGTCGCGCCGGCTCTCAGAAACCGCGCACTGAACGACCTCCTCGGTTCGGACTATGTCCGTGCCCCGGCCTCAGCCAGGTCGAGGAGGTCGTGG
>JBKPMQ010000221.1:0-3439 GCA_046732235.1 Actinomycetota bacterium | reverse complement strand
GCGGTGACGAGCTCGTCCAGCAGCTGCGCCGATGCGGCGGCGACGGCCTCGACGGCCCGGGCGAACGCCTCGTCGTTTGCCTTGGCCGGCTTCGTCATCCCGCTGATCTTGCGCACGTACTGCAGCGACGCGTCCCGGATCTCCTGCTCGGTCGTCGGGGGGTCGTAGTTGTAGAGGGGGCGGATGTTTCGGCACATGGCCGCACTGTACCGCCGCCGCCGCGGCCCGACCGCGGGTGGCGGAGTGCGGGGCGCACGCCCCAGCCGGTTGTAAACGGTAATTGAGCGTGTTGTGAGAATCTCTTTGGAAGCATGTGGAAGCGGGGTGGGATTGCCGATGATCGCGGCATGCCACGATCCAGAACGCTCCTCATGTGCCTCGCGGTCCTCGCCGTGGGGGCGGGGCCGCTCGCCGCCCAGGCGACGGCCGCAACCCCGCCGCCGGTCACGTCCACGTTCCCGAAACGCATCTTCTACCGCCAGTTCCAGCTGCCGCTCAAGCCGCACACCTGGACGCTTTACGACGGCGTCCCCGGGTGCTGCCCGCAGTCCTACTGGGCGCCCTCGCACGTCATCACGAAGGACGGCATCCTGCGGATCCAGACGTACAGGGATCCGCGGTACGGCAACCGCTGGGTCTCCGGGGGCGTGTCGATGGCGCGACTGGTCAACCAGTCGTACGGCCGCTGGGTCGTCCGCTTCCGCATGAAGCGGGGCAAGGGCGTCGGCATGGATGTCGCCCTGCGCCCGAGCGGCAGCGGCACCGTCGTCGACTGGATAGAGGAGTCGTCCGACAAGGGTGCCCTCCGCCGGGTCGAGACGGCGACGCTCCACTACGGCAGCACCCGCGTCCACGCCCACGTGACCGGGGACTTCACAAGGTGGCACACGATGACGCTCGCGTGGGTGCCGGGGCAGATCTCCGTGAAGCTCAACGGACGCCGGTGGGCGCACTACACGAGCCACGTCCCGTCCGCCCCCATGCACATGATCATGCAGACCAACGTCGGCTCGAACGGCTTCACCGGCGTCATGCCGGATTCGACGACGCCGAACAAGGTCGGCCTGCAGATCGACTACGTGGCCATCTACAAGTACCGCGGCTAGCGCTCTACCGAGGGGTCGACATCGCCGGCCGGGAGGTTCGCCTTCCGGCCGGTGGCGTGTTCACGACCCGGCGCCGCGGCGGAGCCGCCGCGACGACATCTGCACGAGCCGTGGCTTGCGGTGCTCGACCTGGAGCGTCGTGTGGTGGATCTGGAAGCGCTCGTCGATCAGCCCCTCGAGCTGCTCGCGGATCCCGTGGCAGTCGGCGGCCGACTCAACCAGGACGTGGGCCGAGAGGGACGGGAAGCCGGACGTCACCTCCCACACGTGCAGGTCGTGCACCTCCACCACGCCGGGGTGCCCGGCGAGCGCCGTCCCGATCTCCTGGACGTCCATGCCCTCCGGCGCCGCCTCGAGGAAGATCCGCCCGCTGGCCTTGAGGAGGCCGTAGGACGCCCGCAGCATGAGCGCGGCGACGAACAGCGAGGCGATGGGATCGGCCCGCTGGAAGCCCGTGGCGAGGATGACGATCGCGGCGATGCCAGTGCCGAGAAAGGCGTAGAGGTCGGTGACGATGTGCTGGTAGCTGCCCTCGACGTTCAGGCTCCCTCGGTTCGCGTGCGCCAGCACCCAGGTCGCCAGCAGGTTGACGGCGATCCCGACGACCGCGACCGCCAGGATCAGCCCTGCGTCGACGGACGGCGGCGAGAGCAGGCGCCGCCCGGCCTCGATCACGATCAGGACGGCCAGGGTGAGCAGGGTTGCCCCGTTGAACTGCGCGGCCAGGATCTCGGCCCGGCGGTAGCCGTAGGTCAGCGCACCCCTCGCCGGGCGGGTGGCGAGCGACGCCGCCCACAGCGAGAGCCCGATCGCCACCGCGTCGGTGAGCATGTGGGCCGCGTCCGAGATCAGCGCCAGCGAGTCGGCGACCAGGCCGACCGCGATCTCGAGCAGCATCAGCCCCAGGATCAGCCCGAGCGCGATCGCGAGCTGGCGCCGGTTCGCGTCGGCGGAGACGGCGTGCGAGTGGCCGCCGTGGCCATGGTGGTGGTCGTGGCCGTGGCTCATCGGATGGCGCCTCGTGAGGATAACCGGCCGACGCGCGGTCTCACGAGCAGCGCCGCCCCGGCGTTCCTCCTGGGATGAGTGCGCTCGCCGAGGCTCCGGTCGCCGTCCCCATCCATCGCGACGTGCCCGCGCTGGCCGCAGGGCTCGTCACGGTGACGGCATGGAAATCGGCGTTCGTCGGTATCCGCGCGGCCGGGCAGGCGCTCTCGCCCGGGGCACTCGCACTGGGACGGCTGCTGGTCAGCTGCGCCGCGCTCGGGACGGTGGCGGTCATCCGGCGGGAGCCGCTTCCGGCCCGCCGAGACCTGTGGCAGATCGCCGCGTACGGCGTCCTGTGGCTGGGCCTCTACAGCGTCGCCCTGAACGCCGCGGAGCGGCAGGTCGACGCCGGGACGGCGGCGATGCTCGTGAACACCGGGCCGATCCTGATCGCGATCATGGCGGGCGCGTTCCTCGGCGAGGGGTTCCCGCCCCGGCTCTTCGCCGGATGCGGGGTCGCGTTCGCCGGATGTATGACGATCGGCTTCGCGACGGCCGAGTCGACGTCGCGGGCGGGGCTCGGCATCTTTCTCTGCCTCGTCGCGGCGCTCGCGTACGCCTCGGCGGTCGTCGTGCAGAAGCCGGTGCTCGCGCGCGTCTCGCCGTTCCAGGTCACGTGGCTCGGGTGCGCGGCGGCGGCGGTCGCCTGCGTGCCGTTCGCGCCGTCGCTGGTCTTCGGGCCGTCGGCTCGGGCGCCGGGCCGATCGCATGGACGATCTACCTCGGCCTCGTGCCAACCGCCCTCGGGTTCGCCACCTGGACGTTCGCGCTGGGGCGGACGAGCGCCGGCCGCATGGGCTCGCTCACCTACCTGGCCCCGGTGGTGGCGATCCTGCTCGGCTGCGCGGTGCTGGGCGAGCGGCCGCCGTGGCTCGCCTTCGTGGGCGGCGGGCTGTGCCTGGCCGGCGTGTCGTTGGCGCGGCGGCGGTCGCTCAGCGGCGATCGGCAAGCTCGCGAAGCGCCGCCTCGAGCGCGTCGACGCAGGCGGCGACGTCCTCCGGCGAGCTCGACTCGGCGGGGGAGTGGCTGATCCCGCCGTTCAGGCTCCGGACGAAGAGCATCGCCACGGGCACGCCGGCCCGGGCCAGCACCTGCGCGTCGTGGCCCGCGCCCGAGGGGAGCGAGGGCGCCCCCGCGGCCGCCGTTTCGAGGACGCCGCGCAGGCCGGGGTCGCAGGCGACCGGATCGATGCGCATCGTCACGTCCATCCGGGCCTGGCAGCCGTGCATCTCCGCCGCCTCGTCGGCGGCTTCCGACAGGGCCCGCTCGAGGGATGCCAGCCGCTC
>JBKPMQ010000220.1:0-6777 GCA_046732235.1 Actinomycetota bacterium | reverse complement strand
CGTAGGCGTCGCGGTCGACGATGATCAGCGTCCGCTCGAACTGGCCCATGTTCTCCGCGTTGATGCGGAAGTAGGCCTGCAGCGGCAGCTCGACGCGGACGCCCGGCGGCACGTAGATGAACGACCCGCCCGACCACACCGCCGAGTTCAACGCCGCGAACTTGTTATCGTTGTACGGGATGATCGTCCCGAAGTAGCGATGCACGAGCTCGGGCTGCTCCCGAAGCGCGGTATCCATGTCGAGGAAGATCACGCCCTTCTCGGCCAGATCCTTCTGCAGGCTGTGGTAGACGACCTCGGACTCGTACTGAGCACCGACGCCGGCCAGGTACTTCTTCTCGGCCTCCGGAATCCCGAGCTTGTCCCATGTCGCCCGCATCCCCGGCGGCAGGTCATCCCAGCTCCGCGCCTGCGCGTCCACCGGCTTCAGGTAGTAGTAGATGCTGTCAAAGTCGATCACCGACAGATCGGCGCCCCACCCGGGCAGCTCACGCTCGACGAAGTGGCGGTAGGCCTTGACACGGAACTCGGTCATCCACTCCGGCTCGGACTTGTGCGCCGAGATCTCACGCACCACGTCTTCGTCCAACCCGCGCCGGGTACGGAAGACGGAGCGGACCTCGTCGTGGAAGCCATACTTGTACTCACCGACGTCGGTCGCGGCGAGCTCCTCTGGGCTTAGCTGCGTCGCAGGCATCAGCCTTCTGCCTCGGCTCGTCGCATGCGGTCCTCCGTGATAGAGACGACCTGGGGTCGTCGGTGGAGGGTCAGCGAGCTACCTGGGAGCGTCCATCGAGATGCGCGGCCATGCGGCGGGCATACCCTGAATTCACATCATAGCACACTGGAACGGTCGCAAGATCACCGCCGCGCGACCTGGCTGGTGGCGCTCCACGGAATCACGATCGTCCGCGCCTGGCCCTCGGCCGAGGTGGCGGCCACCCCTAACGGATACGGTTGCCGTTTGTATTTTCCGGCATTCTCTGCAATAGTGGAGCCAACGCATTCGATGCGGTGAGTTCGCAAAAGTCTGCAGTTCCCGCCATCTCGAGTGCTCACAGGTCGCGGTTCGACCATCATCGCTTCCCAGGGCAGCCGCAACGGACCAGCTCGATGCGACCGACGCTCTGGACTACCCAAAGGAAGGGAGCAGGACATGTATGCCCTGATCCGCCAGTACGAGGGCCTCGACGTGGACACCCGTCAGACGGCTACGCGCAAAGCCAATGACGAGCTCCGCCCGATCCTGAGCAAGACGCCCGGGTTCGTGTCCTACGAGCTGCTCAAGCCAGACGGGCATGACGGTGCCGTCACCTCGATCACGGTGTTCGACTCGCGAGCGGAGGCTGAGGCGTCGCAGACGATCGCGGAGGAGTGGGTTCAGAAGAACCTGCCCGCGATGACCAAGCCGCATCACCTGGCCGGCGAGCTCGTCGCCCACTAGCACCATCCTACGGAGGGCGTCCGGCAGGGCGCCCTCCACTCCTTGGCGTGCCACCACCCCACACGGAGTCGCGGCTTGTACTCGTCCGCGAGATGTCGCTTCGATAGCGCCGAAGGTGCTCGGGCTCCGGTGATCCCGGTAGGGAGACCAGGTCGACGCCGCTGCCCCCGATGAACGGGACGCTGTCAACCGGACCGGGTCAACTTCACGGCGGATTGGGGCCCGAGGGGAGGAGCGGTGATGGCATGGCCTGGGCCGCCGTACCCGCCGGATCCAGAGCAGCACTGTCGGTGCCCGCGGCGGCCGCGGTATGCTCGCCGCAGCGGGGAATCCCCTCGTCGCCGATGGCAGCGGCCGTCTGACCCGAAGGAGCGACACATGCAGACCCCCGCACTCGCCACCTCAGGCTACGTTGAGGTGGCGGCACCGGCCCGGCCGTGACAACGGCCGAACGAATGCGATTCCAGGGTGCCGGGGCGTTCTCCCGCCTGCTCAACGAGCGCGCCGAGGCCGTGCTCGCCGACGCGTCCAAGACGCGGCGCGCCTACCGCATCCTGTGGGCGAAGTCTGCCCTGGTGCTGGCGTGGACGGTCGTCTCCTACCTGCTGCTGCTCGAGGTCACGACCACGCTGCCCGCGGTGATCGCGGCATCGATCTCGCTCGGCCTTGCCATGGCGGGCATCGGATTCTGCATCATGCACGACGCGAACCACGGCGCCTATGCGCGCAGCCGCACCGTCAACCGCGTCGCCGCGCACTCCCTCGACCTGATAGGCGGCTCCTCGTACGTGTGGCGGGTGAAGCACCTGGCCCACCACACCTACACGAACGTGGCCGGACACGACCCCGACATCGACGCGCTGCCGTTCGCCCGCTTCGAGCCGACGCAGACGCGCCGGTTCTGGCACCGCTACCAACACGTGTACATGTGGTTGCTGTATTCACTTGTGACCGTCCGCTGGCAGGCAGTGACGGACTTCACCTTCGTTGCTCGCGGCTCGATCGGGCGGTCTCGTTTCCAGCGGCCGCGCGGGTGGAGCCTGGCCGCGCTGGTGGCGGGCAAGGGATTCTTCCTCGGATGGGCGGTCGCGCTCCCCCTCAGCCTACATTCGCCCGGCCATGTGCTGATCGTGTTCACGATCGTCTCGGCGGTCGCGTCGCTCGCGCTCACGATCACGTTCCAGCTATCCCACTGCCTCGAGGAGCCGATCACGCTCGCGCCGGAAGGCCGCTCCGAGGCCCCCGAGTGGCATGTCCACCAGCTGCTCGCGACATCCGACTTCGCCCCTCGCAACCGCGTGATCCGCTGGTACGTGGGCGGATTGAACCACCAGATCGAGCATCACCTCTTCCCCCGCGTCCCCCACACGCTGCATCCGCAGCTCGCCGACGTCGTCCGTCAGGCGGCGATTGACTGCGGCATGCCCTACACATCGCACCCGAGCACGTGGAAGGCGCTGCGGTCACACACGCGCTGGCTGAAACAGATGGGCGCAGCGGCGACCGAGCCAGCCGGATAAGTGCTTCCATCGGGCGCGCGCACGCCGACACGACGGGTTAGCCACAGTCACGACGACGGGGCTTCAATCGCCCGTCGGCATGCGCCCGGCACGCCGGTGTGCACAAAATCGGTGTTCGCCGGGTGTTCGCAGGAGCCGGGTCGAGCGGTAGCCTGCGCCGATGTCGACGATCAGCAGGGAGGCGATGCAGGACGCGGTCTTGGCTTGGTATGGCGAAAACGGGCGGCATCTGCCGTGGCGCCGGACGCGGGATCCGTACGCGATCTTGGTATCTGAAGTCATGCTGCAGCAGACCCAGGTGGTGCGGGTCGTCCCCCGCTATCTGGCCTGGCTCGAGCGCTGGCCGACGGTCGAGGCGCTCGCGGCCGCGAGCCCGGCCGACGTCATCACCGAGTGGGCCGGTATGGGCTACAACCGGCGCGCGGTGCTCCTGCGCCGGTGCGCGATCGCCGTGACCGAGATGGGCGGGTTCCCGCGCGAGCCGGCGGAGCTGCGGCGGCTGCCGGGCGTCGGGCCGTACACCGCGGCGGCAATCGCGTGCTTCGCGTTCGGCGCGCAGGTTGCGGCGCCGGACACGAACGCGAAGCGCGTGCTCGAGCGGGCCTTCGGCGATCCCGGCCTCGTCCCGCCGCCGGGGAGGGCCTACGAGTGGAACCAGGCCCTCTTCGACCTCGGCCGCGAGATCTGCATCGCACGCAGGCCGCGGTGCGAGATCTGTCCGCTCGCGGCCGGCTGCCCCTCGCGCGGGCGCACGTACGCGCCGCTTCGGAAGCAGTCGCGCTTCGAGGGCTCGTTCCGCCAGCGCCGGGCGGAGCTCCTGCGGGCGATTGCCGCCGCCGGCTCCCTGCCCGACGCACAGGCGGACGCGGAGGCGCTCGTCTCGCTGGTGCGGGACGGCCTCGCGGAGGTCTCAGGCGGCTACGCCCGCCTGCCCGCGCGGGAGCCTGTTAGGCGGCCGGCCCGAACCAGGTCGTGAGGGCTTCGCTCAGCCCTTCCTGACCTTCCGTTGCCACCCACGCGACATGGCCGTCCGGGCGGGTGAGCACGGCGACCGGGGCGGCGACCGCGCCGACGACCGGGAGCTCCCACACGCCGCCGTACCCGGCGTCGACCAAGCGCACTCGATCGGCCCAGGGTGCGATGTCGAAGGCGCCGGGCTCGCCCAGGTTCAGGAGCACCGGCCGGGCGCCGTGGAGCAGGCTGAAGACGCGGGTGGGGCCGTCTGCGGTGGCGAGGTCGAGATCGGGCATGCGACGGCCGAGCAGCGGGTGTCCTTCGCCGAGGTCGTAGCGGATGTCCAGGCCGGAGCTCTTCGCGGCGAAGCGCGTCCGCGGCTCGTCCAGGCTCAGCAGATCGGCCATGGTTTCCCGCAGGGCTTCGATGCGGGCGTCGGCGCGCGCGAGCGCCGTCTGCGCCATCGTCGTTCGCAGCGCGTCCGCGGCCACGGGATGACGCTCAGCCTGGTAGGTGTCGAGCAAGCTCTCGGGCGACACGCCCTTGACCACCTGCGCGAGCTTCCATCCCAGGTTGACCGCGTCCTGCACACCCAGGTTCAGCCCCTGCCCGCCGACCGGGTAGTGCACGTGAGCGGCGTCTCCGGCCAGCAGCACGCGCCCTTCGCGGTAGGACGCCGCCTGCCGGGTCATGTCGGTGAACCGGGAGATCCACGTCGGGCTCCGCACCCCGAAGTCGGTTCCCCAGACGTTGACGAGGGCGCGGCGCAGGTCCGAAAGGGTCGGATCGGGTGCCTGCCCGGCGTACCTCTCGGTGACGACCACTCCCACCCGCTTCCCGTCGTCGAGCGGGCCGATCGCCTGAGTGCCGTTCTCGTCATAGCGGATGCCGTACTGCGGCTCCTCGGTCATCTCGGCCTCGGCGATCAGCGAGCTGACAGACGGATCCCAGCCGGGGAACTCGATGCCCGCGGCTTTGCGGATCACGCTGCGACCTCCGTCGCATCCGGCGAGGTAGCGGGCATGCAACGACCCGCCGTCAGCGAGCTTCGCGTCGACGCCGTCGGCGTCCTGCCGGAAGCCGGTGATCTCGCGTTCGCGCAGGAACGGCACTCCCAGCTCGACGACCCAGCCGGCCAGGATGCGCTCGAACTGGCTCTGCATCAGCGCAAGGCCGTAGTGATGCCGGGTCGGGAACCTGCTGATGTCGAGGAGGACGCCGGCGAAACGGCTGATCTGCATCGGCTGCCCCTCTGCGATGAACCGGTCGGCGATCCCGCGCTGGTCGAGCACCTCGATCGTGCGTGAATGCATGCCGCGCGCCCGCGACCCCTCGAGGTCCTGACCGGCTCGCCGCTCGAGGATGACGACGTCGACGCCCGCCAACGCCAGCTCGCCTGCAAGCATCAGCCCGGTCGGCCCGCCTCCTGCGATCACGACGGCATGCTCCCTCATCGCCATCCCTCCGAGGGTCTGACCTCGCTCATTCACCCAGGAGGTTCGTCACCAGTGCGTCCAGGCCGGCCAGGGACGGGAGCTCGGCTTCGGGTGAGTAGCCCTCGGGCAGCGGGATGCCGGCGCGGTTGATCCACACGGCCTTCATGCCGACCGCCTGGGCGCCGGCGACATCGGTCTCGAGGCCGTCACCGGCGTGCACCCACCGGGCCGGATCGCCGCCGCACAGCTCGACCGCGTGCCGGAACGGCGCCGCGGCCGGCTTCATCTCGCCGATCTGCTCGGCGTGCACGATGAACGCGAACCGGCGCGCCACCGGGAGCTCGGCGAACGGGAAGTTCCCGTTCGTGATCGCTCCCAGCACCCGGCCCGACGCGACCAGCGCGTCCAGCTCCGGCTCGACGTCGTCGTGGAGGCGCACCGTCGCCGGCCGGGCCGCCATCCAGGCGTCGACCATCCAGCCGGGCAGGTCGGGGTCGTGGAGGTCGAGCGCGGCCAGCACCCGCCGGAACGACTCCAGCCGCAGCTCGAGGTAGGTGCCCTCCCGCTCCTCGGCCACCCGCCGCCGCTCCTCGTGCAGCCGCTCGACGGTGATCAGGCCGGCGACCGCGGGATGGCGCTCCTCGAGCGCGGCGATCGCGGCCGCGAGCGAGCCGTCCATCATCGGCATGAACGCCCACAGCGTCTCGTCGAGGTCGAACGAGACGACCGCCGCCGTCATGCCGCCTTCCGCAGCAGAGCGACGGCCTGACACGCGGCCCCTTCGCCGCGCCCGGCGAAGCCGAGGTGGTCGGTCGTCGAGGCCCGCACGGTCACGCGGGCGGGGTCGACGGCGAGCGCAGCGGCCAGGCATTCCCGCATCGCGTCGCGGTGCGGGGCGAGGCGCGGAGCCTGCATGATGACGATCGCGTCGACGTTCACGAGCGCCCATCCGGCGGCCCGCACTCGCTCCCAGGCGCGGGTGAGCAGGCCGATGCTGGACGCGCCCGCGAGCGCCGGATCGTCGGACGGGAACAGGTGGCCGATGTCCTCCATCCCGGCCGCGCCCAGGAGCGCGTCGGTGACCGCGTGGCTGACGAGGTCGGCGTCGGAGTGGCCCTCCAGCCCCCGCTCGGCGGGGATGGCGACGCCGGCGAGCACGAGCGGCCGGCCCTCGGCGAACGCGTGCGCGTCGAAGCCGATGCCGACCCGCAGGTCATCGCCGGCGGTCATCCGAGCCGCGCCTCCGCCCGGGCCAGGTCGTCCGGCGCCGTGATCTTCACGTTCTCCGGATCGCCGGCGACCGCGGCGACCGCGAAGCCGGCCGCCTCGACCAGCGAGGCGCAGTCGGTGGCGCCGCGCACGGCGCCGGGCGGAGCCGAGAACGCCTCCCGCAGCGCCGCCGCCCGGAACGCCTGCGGCGTCT
>JBKPMQ010000219.1:0-6674 GCA_046732235.1 Actinomycetota bacterium | reverse complement strand
GCTACGACGGATACCACTCGAGGGACAGGGGGCCAACCTTCACGCGCCCGTACCGCCCGCGTCGCACCAGCTTCACGCCGGGTTTCTCCCGGTACAGGTTGACCGTATATCCGCGCGTGCGCCGGCCGACGATGCTCACGGAGCGCACGAGGCTCGGCTCGGGCGTGACGCCGTCGAGCTGCGCACTCCCGGGCTCCGGATGTCGGTCACCTGCCGTCACGATACGAAGATCGTAACCTGCGCCACGTCTCCCGAAAAGGGGGCGACGGGCGAATCAGCCGGCCCAGGCGCCGGCCACGGCGATCATCCCGGCGACCACCGCGCCGGCGAACCGCCATCGCTCCGAGAGCACCACGGCCTTCGGGTCATCGCCGAGGTTCATGACCGCCGCGGCGCACGCGAGGGCCGCGAGCGTCGCGCCGGGGAGCTGCCACGTCCAGTCGCCGGTCGATTCGACCATGTACGCGACGTACGCCGCCGTGACGGCTGCCGCCAGCGGGTGCGCGCGGCGACGGACACCCGCCCAGATCGGGGCGAAGATCGCCGGGAGCACGATCACGAGCCCGATCACCCCCAGCTCGGCCATGGTCTCGAGCTCCAGGCTGTGGGCGTTGTAGACCAGGACGTCGACGGGGCGGTGCCGCATCCAGTAGTGGTGGAACGTGGCGCCGCCCGAGCCGATGACGGGATGGCTGGTGAAGTCGTGCCATGCCGCCTTCCAGAAGACCGCGCGCCCGTTCAGCGAGAGGCTCGCGAAGCGGCGGTTGAGGTCGCCGCCCGGGAACGTCGGCGCGGGCTTGTTGAAGGTCGAGATCGCCTCGCGCACCGGCCCGACCGGGCTGCCGTAGCGCTGGACGCCGAGCGCGACGGCGGCGCAGGCGGCGAGGACGATGCCGACGCCCGCCAGCGTGCGGATCCGCGGGGGCACGGCAATGCGGGCCTCGAGGCCCGCGAACAGGGCGGCCGCGCCCATCGCGAGCGGCGCGAGCGCCACGAGCCTTGCAGCCGTCGCCGCGCCCTGCACCTTCTGGGGCCCGAACTGGCGCTGGAAGGCCGTCAGCGCCGGGTGTGCATGGATGGCGAGGACCGCCCCGATCGCGCCGACGGAGCCGGCCGCCATCGCGGCGACGAGCTGGACGCGGCGGCGGTCGATCGCGACCATGACGACCAGGCCGACGCCGAGGCTGATCAGCGCTCCCCGGCTGAAGGTGAGGTAGACGACCGGTGCGAGCGGGAGGAGGGCCGCAGCCGCGAGCATCCGCACGAGCATCCCCCCGCGGGCGGCGAACCCGAGCGCCAGCAGGACGCCGACGGCGGCGTAGGCGCCCAGGGCGTTCCAGTAGCCGATCGGCTGGTACAGGCGGCCGAACTGGGAGCCGGAGGTGAACATCCCGAAGACGCCGGGGTAGAGCCGGGTCGCGGTGGCGTACGACGCCACGGCCGTGATGCCGGCGAGCGTCCCCAACGCGACCGGGACGGCCCGCCCTCCGGATGCACCCAGGATCAGCGCGCCCAGCGCCGCGACGTAGACCAGCAGGAAGCGGATGTCGGTCGCCGTCGCTGCGCGGTCGTCCGACCACAGCCACGACATGGCCGTCCAGGCCCATAGGAGCGCCATCGCGCCCCCGGCGACGAGCGCGGAGCGGGGCACCCGCAGCTCCCCGCGCGTGCCCGCCAGGATCCCGATCGCGGCCAGGCCGGAGAGGGCGATGACGGTGCGCCAGACACCGAGGTATCCGCCCGGCCACGCGCCGTAGTAGTACCCGCCCCGGTCGTAGGCAAGCAGCGCGACGGCCGCCCCGGTGACCGTGAACGCCGCCACCCCGCCCCAGCCTCCGGGAACGGCCGGAACGCTCCGTTCACGGGCCCAGGCAGCTCTTCGCGTCCCCGGTTCGATCGTGCTCGAGCGTGACATGTTCCCCCAGTAACTGGCATGGTGACCGCCAGGTGCGGTATGGTGCCGGATATGGTAGGCGTGTCAACGGAACGGAGCGGACCAATGGGAAAGCGCTTGAAGCGCCGATCCGTTGCCGCCGCCTTGCTTACGCTGGCGGTGGTGGCAACGATCGGGGCGGGCACGGCAAACGCTACGTCCCCGGCCAGTAACAACGGGCCGCCGGGTGGCGGCGGCGGCGGCGTCAAGGGCGTCGTCACTGGTGGGGGCGGTCCGAGTGGCGGTGTCCAGGGCCAGGTCGCGAGCGGCGGCAACGGCACCCTCCCGTTCACCGGGGCGGATCTGGGCCTGTACGGAGCGGCCGGTGTCGGGATGATCGGAGCGGGCCTGCTCCTTCGGCGCGCGTCCTCTCGGCGCGTGTCGTAGGCTCGAGTCCAGCACCTGAGCTCGCATAGGAGATTCACGAACGGCCCCCGCAGACGCGGGGGCCGACGTGTTTCTGGGCTGCGAGCCGGCGGCTCGTGCGGGTTAGTGCGACTGCGTCGGTGACGACTGCTGGCCCGGGACGCCGCCCTCGGCCCCGTTGGCCGTCGGGTCCGTGAGGGGCGAGACGCCGGAGACCCGATCCTGCGCCGGGCGGGCCTGCACCGGCGCCGCCGTGGAGGCGCCGTACCCGCCGTAGCCGTAGTAGCCGTAGCCCTCGGCCTCGTCGGAGCCGGTGAGGACGAACCCCAGCTTGGCCGCCGGACAGGCCGCCAGCACGCGCTGGAGCTCGCTCAGCACGGGGCGCCGGATCGTCGAGGCGCGCACGACGACGAGCATGCCGTCGACCTTGTTCGAGAGGATGACGCCGTCGGAGACCGGCAGAAGCGGCGCCGAGTCGAGCAGCACCACGTCCGCGCGCTCCGCCAGGTCGAGCAGGACCTCGGTGACGACCGAGCTCTCGATCAGGTCGGCCGGGTTCGGCGGCATCGGGCCCGACGGCAGCACGTGGAGCGAGCCGGCCTGGGGGCCGCCCTCCGCCCCCGGGATCGGGATCGACCACATCGCCTGGTCGAGCGTGACGTGGCCGAGGGCGACGTCGGTCATGCCGGGACGCCCGGTGAGGTCGAAGAAGCGATCGAGGTAGGGCTTGCGCAGGTCGAGGTCGACCAGCACCACCCGCCGGCCGGCGCGGGCCAGCGCGACGGCCAGGTTCGCGACCGTCGTCGACTTGCCCTCCTGCTCGGTGGCGCTCGTGACCATGATCGTGCGCGCCTTGATCGACAGGTTGGCGAAGTCGAGGTTGATGCGCAGCTTGCGGTAGGCCTCGGTCTGGATGCCGCTCTCGTCGTCGAGCATGCCCAGGCTCGACGCCTTGCGCAGCGACCGCGGCGGGATCGGGATGCGGGTCAGAAGCGGCAGGCCGAGCCGCCCCGAGACGTCGTCCGAGCGGCGCACACGGGTGTCGAGCGCCTCGGCCAGCGAGACCAGCACGAGCCCGATGACGAGCCCGATCCCCAGGCCCATGAGCAGGTTGCGCGTGGTGGCGGGGCGAACCTTGTGCGCGGGCTCGGCCTCCTGCGCGACCTTGTTGTTGTTGGCGAGGCTGTCGCGACCGTTCTCGAGCGTCTGGAGCTGCCTGAGGTCGGCCTGGAGGACCGTGTTGTCGGCCGCCGCCGCCGACTGGCCGCCCTGCTGGACCTCCTGGGCGATCTGGGCGCGCAGCGCGGCGATCTTGGCGTTGAGCTGGTTGATCTTCTTCGGAAGCCCGGCGACCGCCTGCTTGTTGCTCGCGTTCACGAACGCCGTTGCGTAGTCCGTCGCGAGGCGCGTCGCCCGGTCGGGGAACCGGTCCGTGACCGTGAAGGTGATGAAGGTGCTCGTGTCGCTCGCGGTCACGCTGCTCTCGTCGAGGAGCTCCTTCGGCGTCAGGTCCGTCACGCCGGCCAGCTCGAGCGCCTGCTTCGCGATCGGGGTCGTATGCGCCGTCGCCGCGGCCGAGGCGACCTGCTGCTCCATCACCGAGCTCGAGATCCGCGACCCCGGGTTCAGGATGGTCTGGATCGAGTTGGCCCCGACGTTCACCTGCGAGGTCGCCTCGTAGGCGGGGGTCTCGCGGTCTGAGACGACGTACGCGGCGGCGACGGCGATCACGACCGCGAGGATCACGATCCAGAGCCGGCGCCGGAGCACCCCGAGATAGTCGGAGAGAGTCGTCAGCCGCTGTTCAGCCACGGAGTGAGCCTTTCCACACGTCCTGTCCGAACGGGCCGGCTGCCCCACCGCCTCGGCTCGGCAAGTGCACTTCTGGGATACGCCTATTGTGACACGGAGTCAAGCGCGCCGACCTCCGGTTCCTTCGAGCCTGTCGCCGCGATCGTCCGCCCTCGCGGCCCCTGTCTCGCCAGTCACCGCGATGTACGCAGCCTCCAGGTCGGCGAGACCTTGTTCGGCACTGTAGCGGCTGCGCCAGGCGGCAAAGGCGCCCTCCCCCAGGCGCACCGACGTCGGGTCGTCGCCCAGCCGCACCAGCGCCCCGCGCCAGCCGTCCGGATCGGCCGGATCGACCAGGAGCCCGGTCACGCCCTCGGCGACGACGCTCGGGAGCGCCCCGTTGCGGCTTGCGATCACCGGCACGCCCGCGGCATAGGCCTCGACGACCGTGCGCGGCGCCCCCTCGTAGCAGATCGACGGCAGCACGAGCGCGCGCGCCCGGGCCAGGTACCCGCCGACCTGGCCGGGCGGCACCGCTCCCCGGAACTCGACCGTCTCCGGCGCCGCCGCCTCGAGCCGGGCCCGGTCGGGCCCGTCGCCGACGACGACCAGCCGGCCGGGGACGTCGCGCCACAGCCCGACCAGCCGGTCGAGCCCCTTCTCGGATGAGAGCCGGCCCAGGTAGAGGAAGTCGCCCCCCGGGCCCTCCCGCCGCGGCATCGGGGCGACGAAGTTCGGCTTCACCCGGATCCGGGCCGCGTCGATTCCGGCCTCGACGTGCTTGTCGCGCACGAACTCGCTGACGGCGAGGAACGCCGCGACGTGTCGGAAGGTGCCGGCGCGGCGGTGCCCGCCGAGGGATGCGGCGACGGCGGCGCTGCCGGCGGCCGAGCCGCGGTAGCAGCGGTGGACGACACCTCGCCACG
Source organism: Actinomycetota bacterium (assembly GCA_046732235.1). Taxonomy (GTDB): domain Bacteria; phylum Actinomycetota; class Thermoleophilia; order Gaiellales; family JAICJC01; genus JAICJC01. The sequence goes on along the minus strand of JBKPMQ010000219.1, from coordinate 1,658 downwards.
GCAGCCTGCCGAGGCAGTCCTCGCAGGCCCGGCCGCCGCGCAGGAACGTGGCCGGCAGGCACAGCAGGCGGTAGTTGTGGAGCGTCACGACGACCGGCGCGGCCGCCGTCCGCAGCACCGCCGGCGAGAGCATCGGATACAGGTTGTGGACGTGGACGACGTCCGGACGCACCTCCGCCGCGAGCCGCTCGACCTCGCGGACGGCCGACCGCGACCACACCGCCCTCGCGCCCAGCCCGAGCCGCGAGGCTCCGCCGGGATCGTCCGGCGACGGCGCCCACAGGCGCACCTCGTGCCCGGCCGAGCGCAGCAGCTCGACCTCGTCCTCGACGACGCGGTTCTCGCCCGAGGAGGTGCCGCTCAGGTAGCGGGAGTGCAGTACGAGGACTCTCACGCGGCGCCGGGACGGATCAGCGGGCGGACATCGCCGGGATGGGCGCGGGCGCCGCCTGCTCCTCCGCCGCCGGCCGGGGGCTCGGCAGGGCGAGCGACATCCCGACCAGGACGCCGAGCGGCGCCATTCGTGCGAGCTCGATCATCGGGTTGTCCACGATCATCGTCAGCGCGATGCCCGTGAGCACGAGGAACGCGGCGGCATGGATGTGCTCGGCGAAGACCCGCGTCCCCCGCACCGCCTGCCACCGCTTCCAGGTCAGCCGCAGGAGCGCGAGATAGGCCGTGATCCAGAGCACGAGGCCCACGATGCCGTAGTCGACGAGGATGCGCAGGTAGTCGTTGTGCGGGTGGCCGGCGCCCCGGTCGGGCAGGGTCTCGGTCAGCCGGTCGGCGGCGCCGGCGCCGTGGCCGATCAGCGGCCGCTCCTTGAACCAGCCCCAGTTCGCCGACCAGAGCGCGTCGCGGCCCGTGATGTTGATGCTGAAGCCGGCCACGGTGGCGGTGTCGCCGTGAAAGAACCGGTGGTGGAGCGGCGCGTACAGGAAGACCGCGGAGATCGCGAGCGCGAGCGCGACGATGACGGCGCCGATCGCGGTCAGCCACCCGCGGAAGTTGCGCAGGTCGAACCATGCAAGCGCGACCAGCACGAGCTGGGCGAGGAAGGCCGAGCGCGACAGGGAGAGAAGCGTGAGGACGATCGCGGCGGCGACCACCCAGTATGCCCACCGCCGCCCGACCAGGCCGGCGCCGCGGAACCACGCCACGAGGACGACGCCCATGAGCCCGAACGGGCGCGGCGAGAGGATCTTGTCGGTGCCCGGGCCGGCGATGGCGACGCCGGCGGCGTACAGGCTGAGACCCACGGCGGCGGCCACCCAGAACGCCTTCGAGACGGCGTCGTAGGCGACCTTCCCGCGGTGGTGGGCGACGGTGGCGGCGATCGCCATGAAGAGGACCGCGGCTATGAAGACGAGCGTGTTCTGGAACCCCTGCGTCGACGCGGTGCCCCACGAGAACGACACCAGCGTCCACATGACGAAGATCGTGAGGAGGCCGAGCGCCCGGCCGGCGGCTCCGGCGGGGACCGCGACGCCCGTGATGCACACGAGCACCGCCAGGATGACGAGCACCACCGTCTCGGCCGCCTGCCCGGACGCGGCGCCCACGTCGACCCGCTGGAGCATGTCCACGCACCCCGCCAGGGCGACCACGCCGACGATCAGCACCTCGCCCCTGTCTCTTATACACATCTCCGAGCCCAC
>JBKPMQ010000218.1:0-2683 GCA_046732235.1 Actinomycetota bacterium | reverse complement strand
ACGGGCATGTGAGCCCGCAGGGAGCGCGCCACTAGGCATGTCGTTTCTCCTGGAGTGCCCCAACTGCGGTCGGCGTCCGGTTGACGAGTATGCGTACGGCGGCGAGGTCACCGTCCGGCCGAAGTCGGCTGACGACGCCCGAGCCCTGTTCTCGTACCTCTACTTCCGCAAGAACGAGGCCGGGGCGCAGCGGGAATGGTGGTTCCACTCGTCCGGCTGCCGGGAATGGTTTCAGGCCGAGCGCGACACGCGCACGAACGAGGTCCTGCAGGTGGCGCCCCCGGGAGGATTGACATGAACCGTCTCGCCGAGCGCCGCGGTGAGCTGATCGACCGCGGCCGCACCGTCACGTTCACGTGGCGGGGGCGGACGGTCGAGGGCCTGGCCGGCGACACCGTCGCGTCGGCCCTCTACGCCGACGGCATCCGCGTGTTCTCGCGCTCGTTCAAGTACCACCGGCCGCGCGGCCTGCTCTGCTGCGGCGGCCAGTGCCCGAACTGCCTCGTGCAGGTCGACGGCGATCCGGCGGTGCGGGCCTGCATGACGCCCATCGAGGACGGGATGCAGGTCGAGCACATCAACGCCTGGCCGTCGCTCGAGCGGGACGCCCTGCACACCCTGGCCTCGGCTACGCCGGCGTTCGGCATGCAGGTGGGCTTCTACTACAAGACCTTCATGCGCCCGCGGTGGGCCTGGAAGTACTACGAGAGGTTCCTGCGCTCGGCCGCCGGCCTGGGCAAGCTCGACCCGGAGCACCGGCGGGACCGCCGGTACGAGAAGGTGCACCGCCACGTCGACGTGCTGGTGATCGGCGGCGGCGAGTCGGGCCTCGAGGCGGCCGTTGCCGCCGTCCGGGAGGGCCGCGACACGGCCCTCGTCGATGAGGGCCTCGCGCTCGGCGGCCGGCTTGCGTTCTCCGGGATCGAGTCGGCGACCCGGGCGGCCGACCTCGCGGCAGCGGCGCGCGAGGCGGGCGTCGAGATCCTCCAGCCGGCCTGGGCGGGCGGCGTGTATGAGGGCAACCTCGTGCCTGTCTATCAGGGCGACACCATGTTCCGCTTCCGGGCGGGCGAGATCGTCCTCGCGACCGGCGTGATCGAGCAGCCGCTCGTCTTCGCCGGGAACGACCTGCCCGGTGTGATGCTCGCCTCCGGCGTGCGCCGGCTCGTGAACCAGTTCCGGATCGCCCCCGGCGACGAGGCGGTCGTCCTCGCGGTCGACGACCTCGGCATCGAGGCCGCGTGCGACCTGGCCGAGGCCGGCGTCGCCGTCTCGGCCGTGGTCGACACCCGCGAGGGCGAGACCGACGAGCGCCTCGGCGTGTGCGGCATCGAGCACGTGCGCGGCTTCTCGCCCGTCGAGGCTCGCGGCCGCGGGCGGGTGAGCGGCGTCGTCGTCGCCCGCGGAGGCGAGCGGCGGTCGCTTTCGGGCGACCTCGTCGTGATGAGCGGCGGCACGGTGGCCCAGTTCGGGACGCTCGTGCAGGCGGGCGGCTCGGTGCACTACGACGCCGCCCGGCGTGTCTACGTGCCGGACCGCATCCCCGCCGGCGTACGTGTCGCGGGGGAGCCGGTGGGGACGGCGGCGGAGGTGCCGGCCTGCGCCGACGGCGGCCGCGGCAAGCAGTTCGTCTGCTACTGCGAGGACGTGACGACGAAGGACGTGAACCTGTCCGTCAAGGAGGGCTTCGCCTCGCTCGAGCTCTCCAAGCGCTACACGACCGTGACGATGGGGCCCTGCCAGGGCAAGATGTGCCACCGCAACTCCGGCCTCGTCATCGCCCGTGAGCTGGGCGTCGATCCCGACGAGCAGCGGGTCGGGATCACGACGGCGCGGCCGCCGCACAACCCGACGAGCTTCTCGCTCCTGGCCGGCCGCGGCTACGAGCCGGTCAAGCGAACCTCGGTGCACCACTGGCACGCGGACCGCGGCGGCAAGATGCTCTGGGCGGGCGACTGGAAGCGGCCGTACGACTACGGCGCGCCCGATGACGAGACGGCCGCCGTGCACGACTCGCTCGGCCTGATCGACGTCTCGACGCTGGGCAAGATGATCGTGCGCGGGCCTGACGCGGCGGCGTTCCTCGAGCGGATCTACCCGAACCGCTACGGCGACATGAAGCTCGCCCGCGTCCGCTACGGGATCGTGTGCGGCGACGATGGGTCGATCCTCGACGACGGCACGGTCGCGCGACTGTCGGAAACCGAGTTCTACGTGACGACGACGTCGTCCGGCGCGGGCGGGATGGAGCAGTGGTTCACGTGGTGGAACGCGGTCTGGGGGATGGACTGTCAGATCGTGAACGTCACCTCGGCGATCGCCGCGTTCAACCTCGCCGGGCCGAACGCCCGCACCGCCCTCGCCGGCCTCACCGACTTCGACCTCTCGAACGACGCCTTCCCGTATCTGGGCGCCGGCCACGCCGAGGTCGCGGGCGTGCCGTGCCTGCTGCTGCGCATCGGCTTCGTGGGCGAGCTCGGGTACGAGATCCACTGCCCGGCGGCGGCCGGGGAGCACCTGTGGGAAGCGCTGATGGCGGCCGGGGAGGGGTTCTCGGTGAAGCCGTTCGGGCTCGAGCCGCAGCGCGTCCTGCGCCTCGAGAAGATGCACGTGATCGTCGGCCAGGACACGAACGCCGAGTCGCAGCCGCTCGAGGCCGGCATGCCCTGGATCGTGAAGCTCG
>JBKPMQ010000217.1:0-10662 GCA_046732235.1 Actinomycetota bacterium | reverse complement strand
ACACCGCGCTGAACGGTGCGAGGTCGGCCGGGGTGCCCCGCGGCGCCTGGATGATGGCGAACAGGTGGTCGGGATCGACCGCCCTGGTCGCGTCGAACGCGTGCTGCAGCATGGTCGCCGTCCAGCCTCGCAGGAACGGCTCTTCCTGCCCTTTCCAGATCCCGAAGCCGGGGCTGTCCTTGAGCGTCGTCACGACCTGTCGCAGCTGGGCGTCCTCCGGGGTCTCGGGCTGGGCATGGGCGAGCTCGCCGAGCGCGATCCAGGTGTGGATCCCCCGGGCCGCGGCCGCGGCGTTCCAGCTCTCGGCGTCGGTCACCGCCTCGTCGGTCCACCGGCCGCGCCGTGGTCCGACGCGCAGAAACGTGATGCCCGCGCCCACCACCGCGTCCAGCGCATCGACGCCTGAGGGCGTATGCCCTCCGGGCGGCGGCGGTGGCGAAAGGGCGATGGGAAAGCTCGCCACCCCGTCCAGAAGCACGGTTCCGTGCGAATCGTGGGTGGTGGACACGACAGACCGGTTCCTCGAGGCAACGATGTTCTCACAGATCCCGCCGCCGTTCCGATCTCGGGCCTTACGGGGTCTGGATCAGCACCTGCCCGTCGTGCACCTCCACCGGATACGCGCGCACCCGCGTCCCGTCGGGGTCGACCCACGACCGGCCGTCGTCGAGCCGGAACTCCCACCCGTGCCAGGGACAGCGGATGACCTCGGTCTCCTCGGCGACGTACCGGCCTGGGCAGGGCGCCGTCACGAGCGGCGTGACAGGGCCCAGACAGAGCGGCGCGCCCTGGTGCGGGCAGCGGTTCCGGAGCGCGTACAGGCGCCCGTCCACGTTGAAGATCCCGATCGAGCGCCCGTCCAGGCTCACGATCCGGCGCGAGCCGGGCGGGAAGTCGTCGATCGGGCCGAGCGTGTGACGCCCCATCAGCCGAACCGGTACAGGGCGCGCGCGTTGCCCCGCAGCATCCGGTCGCGCCGCGCGCCGCCGAGCCCCGCGGGCAGTGCGCGGTCGGGCGCGTCGAAGTCCCAGTGGGGGTAGTCGGTCGCGAACAGGAGGCGGTCGTCCATGTCCATCCGGTCGAGCAGCCGGGCCAGGAACTCGGGGTGTGGCGGCTCCTCGATCGGCTGGGTCGTCAGGTACACGCGTTCGCGGATCACCTGGGAGGGCGGCCGCGTCACGTGCGGGAGCTCGTCCCCGAGCATGCGCCAGGTGCGGTCGAGCCGCCACATCAGCGGCAGGAGCCAGGCGAATCCGCCCTCGACGAGCACGACGCGCAGCTTGGGGAAGCGCTCGAACACGCCTTCGAAGACCAGGCTCGTCAGCTGATCCTGGAAGGCCGTCGCCATGCCGGCGTGCTCCTCGAAGTAGAAGGACGGCAGGCCGGCGGCGGTGGTCGGGAAGCCGCCCGCGCCGCCGAAGTGGATCCCGATCGGCAGATCGGCCGCCTCCGCGGCGGCGTAGAGCGGCCAATACCGCCGCCGGCCGAGCGGCTCGAGCGTCCGCGAGGCGAGCAGCACCTGCACGAAGCGGCGGTCGTCCGTGAGCCGCTCGACCTCGGCCACCGCGAGCTGGGCGTCCTCGTACGGCACCGTGATCGACGCCCGCAGCCGCGGCTCCGGCTCGAGCCACTCCGCGACCTGCCAATCGTTGATCGCGCGCGCGAACGCCGCGCCGTACTCGAGGTTTAGGAGCTCACCCGCCTCCAGCAACGGGTTGAGGATGCCGTGCTCGACCGACCATCGGTCGAGCAGCTGCTCGCGCATGAGCTCGAGGCTGGAGCCGGGCAGGCCGCCCCCGGGCGGCCATGCGTCCGTCCGCGCCGCCGCCGGGTTCAGCCGCGGGTACTGCGCGCCGGCGTGGATGCGCTCGCCGAGCTGTGCCCGCAGGCGACGCCAGCGGGCGGGCAGGTACAGGTCGAGAGCGGCGGGCTCGGGCCACGTGTTGTGGATGTCCGCGTCGACGATCGCCGCCCGGGCGGGCCGTGCGTCGGCGTTCGAGCCCCGTGGAGCTTCGACGGTCACGGCAGGCGGTAGAAGGCGCGGGCGTTGGCGTCGGCGATCCGGGCGCGCCTCGGCTCCGGGATCGCATCGGGAAGCGCATCCTCGTCGGCGTCGAACTGCCAGCGGGGGTGGTCGGTGCAGAACATGAGCAGGTCGTCGGCGGGGAGTTCGTCCAGGACGGCGCCGAGCTCCGTCGCCGGCGCGTCGATCGGCTGCAGCGCGATCCGGACGTGTTCGGCGATCAGCCTGGACGGCGGGCGGCTGACCCACGGGACCTCGCGCCGCATGCCGCGCCACTCCTTGTCGAGCCGCCAGACGAACGGGGGCAGCCAGCTGAACCCGCTCCCGAGCAGCGCCAGCCGCAGGTCGTCGAAGCGCTCGAACACGCCCTCGGCGATCAGGCTCAGGAGCTGTGTCTGGTAGACGGCCGGCATGCCGGCGTGCTCCTCGGCGAAGTACGACGGCCATCCGGTGCCCGTGGGCGGGTTGCCGGGGTTCCCGCCCCAGCGCAGGCCGATCGCGAGGCCGGCGCGGGCGGCCGCCTCGAACACGGGGAGGTAGCGGCGGTCGCCGTAGGGCGCGGCGGAGCGTACGGGGAGCAGGGCCTGCACCACACGCGGATGGCCTGCCAACCGGTCGATCTCGGCAGCCGCCGCCTCGGGCTGTGCGATCGGGAGCACGATCGACGCGCGGAACCGGTCGTCGGCGGGAAGCCAGGTCTCGAGCAGCCAGTCGTTCACCGCGGTGGCGAGCGCGGCCGCCGCGTCGGGGTTGCGAATGCCCTCCACCGCGTAGTCGCAGCAGAGGATGCCGAGGTCGGCCGACCAACGGTCAAGGACGTCCGTGATGTGGCCCGGCTCGCTGCCCTCGGCCGCGCCGTCGGCGCGGGCGAAGCGGGGCGCGCACACGGTGGGCGCCCCCGGCGGCTGGGTGGGGACGTACGGCCCCCGAAACCCGGTCTCCGAGACGACGGCCCGCCAGTGCGGCGGCAGGTGGGACACCAGCTGCTCCACCGACCCGACCTCCGCATGCACGACGCAGTCGATCACTCAGCCGCCGCCCAGCTGGTCGCGCAACATCCGTTCATGGTCGAACGCGAACCACGTGGGATGCGCCAGCGCATCGGCGGCGGACACCCACTCGACGGCGGCCGCGTCGTCGCCGTGCTGGGCATCCGGCCGCCCATCGATGTTGACCCGGAAGAGCACCGACACCGTCCACCCGCGCGGGTCGCGTCCCGGCTGCGAGTACACGCCGGCCAGGCGCAGCTCGGCCGAGTCGAGCTCGATTCCCGTCTCCTCGTGCAGCTCCCGCTGGGCGGCCTGCTCGACCGTCTCGCCGACGTCGACGAAGCCGCCGGGCAGCGCCAGCATGCCGCGGTACGGCTCGCCGCCGCGGCGGATCATGAGCACGCTGCGCTCGCCGGCAGGATCGCCCGCGACGACGAGCAGGTCGGCCGTGAGCGCCGGCCGGGGGTGGTCATAGACGTGGCTCACGGGCGCACCTTAACAATTGCCCGCCACGCCCGGCCCCCGTCGCTCAGGCGGTGCGCTTCCGCCGCGAGAGGTACCCGCGCAACCGGCGTCGCTGCCCGTCGTCCAGGCCGAGCTCGATCCCGAGCGAGGCCGTCAGGAGCCGGAGCATGCGCTCCCGTTCCAGGCCGCCGAGCAACGTCCGGATGGCGACGCCGTCCATGAGCGAGATCATCCGGTCGGCCACGTCCTCGACGGGCCCGGCCGGCCGGAACTCCCCCCGCCGGACGCCGTCTCTGATGGCAGCGCGGAAGAGCCCGCCGAAGGCGCCGTAGATATCGGTCACCTCGGCGCGGATCCGCTCGTCGCGGTTCGCCTTCGACCAGAACTCGAGCCAGAACGACCAGCCGGGATCGAACGGCGTCGCCGCCGCGTTGCCGCCCTCGGGGGATCCGAGCAGGACGTACTCGGCCAGACGCAGGAGCGGGTCGGTGCCGGGCGGGACCGCTCCCGACCAGATGGCTGTGATGCGCTCCTGTTCCCGCCGGAACGTCTCGACCAGCAGGCGCTCGCGCGTGCGGAAGTAGTGCTGCACCAGGCCGAGCGAGACACCGGCCTCCTCCGCGACGTCGGCGAGCCGCGCCCGGTCAACGCCGCGGCGGCTGATCACCGTCACGGCGGCGTCCAGGATGAGCTCGCGGCGGTCGAGCGGCTCGGCGTCGGTCAGGGCCATGCCCGCCGGAGCCTATCCACCTCGAAGCCGCGCCCGCCCGCCGCATCACCCGCCCGAGATCAGTTCGGCAGTGCGTCCGTCGCCGGCCATGCGGGCCATGTACATCGTCAGGGAGGAGTGGATGTAGGGCTCGTGGGTGACGCTGAGCGGCCCGGCCACGTAGCGGCGGGACCCCAGCCCGGCCTGGGCCCGCTCGATCAGCGCGACGTCCTGCCTCGTCGTCCGGTCCCACACGTGGGTGAGCGCGGACAGGTCGACGTCGTCCGCCGCGTCCGCGTGCACGAACCAGGTGAGGTGGAACGCCGTCTCGAGCGGGGCGGCGGGAGCGAGCTGGTGCGCCATCGCATAGTCGGCGTAGCAGTAGACGACGCAGCCCGCGCACCAGCTGCCGAATGCCCGTACCTGCCCCCAGGCGGGCTCGCCGCGGCCGAGCGGCACGGCCGTCACGGCATCGCCGGTCGCGGACGCCGACAGCGCGCCCGTGCGCAGCGGGACGTCCATCCCCCAGAACGGGCCGGGGTCGAACGCTTGCCTGTTGAACTCCTCCGTCCCCCGCACACGCGGGTCGGCGGTCACGCAGAACTCGGGGTGCGCGCCCGCGCAGTGGTAGCACTCGAGGTAGTTCTCGAGCGCGACCTTCCAGTTCGCGCGGCATCGGTACGTCCGCCGCTCAACCGGCCGCCAGGACGGCGGATCGTAGCCTGCGAGCGCCGGCGCCAGCCGCTCGATCTCGCCGTCGAGCGGGTCCGGAGCACGCTCCCCCAGGCAGGCGAACACGAGGCCGTTCCAGACGTGCAGCGGCACGGCATGGAGGCCGAGGCCCCGGTAGTCGACGGTCTCGCTGGGCGGCATTGAGGGCGCCGCGCGCAGGCCGCCGTCCAGCCGGTACGTCCACTGGTGATAGGGGCAGACGATCCGCGTCAGCTGCCCGCAGGGCTCGTCGACGATCCGGGCGCCGCGGTGGCGGCACACGTTCAGGTGGGCCGCGATCCCGCCCGCCTCGGTGCGGACGAGGATCACGTCCTCGCCGAGCAGGGTGCGCCGGACGTAGGCCCCGGGGGACCCGATCTCGGCGACGTGGCCGAGGTACAGCCACTCCCGGTACCAGATGCGCGCCAGCTCCGATTCGAACAGCGACGGGTCGTCGAGGTAGAACCCGCGCGGGAGCGTCGAGAACGACGCGGGGGAGTCGAGTGTGGTCACCGGCGTCTCCTCTCCATCTCGGGTGGCGAGGTCATGGTTTCAAGCCCGTCGATCAGACGCTGCGTCGCCAGCACCCTCTCCGCGATCCGGAGGTCGACGGCGTCGACCATCACGCCGTCGAGCGCGATCGCGCCCCGGCCCTCGGCGGCGGCCTGCTCGCATGCCGCGAGCACCCGGCGGGCGTGCTCGACCTCGGCCGCGGTCGGCGAGAACTCCTCGTGGGCGGGAGCGATCTGGCTGGGATGGATGGCCCACTTCCCGGCATAGCCGAGCGTCGCCGCGAGCCGGCACTCCGCCCTGTACGTATCGATGTCGGCGAGGGGGGACCAGCTCGGACCGTCGACCGCGATCAGCCCCGCCGCGCGCGCCGCCACGACGATCCGGGCCCGGTGGTAGGCCCAGGGATCGCCCTCGTACGACGGGAGGAGCGCGGCCCGGACCCCCTGCGACGCAGCCATGTCGCCGGATCCGAAGATCAGCGCCTGAAGCCGGCCGGAGGCGTGGGCGATCTCGTCCACGGCCAGCAGGGCCTCGACGTCCTCGATCAGGACCTCGAGGCCGATCCGCCGCCGCAGGCCCAGGCCGTCCTCGAGCTCCGTCAGCCGCCGGTCGATCCGGCGCACGTCGGCGGCCGCGCGCAGCTTGGGCACGATGATCGTCTCGAGGACGGCGCCCGCGCCGGCCACGACCGCGGCGAGGTCGTCCTCGATCCACTCCGTGTCCGGCCCGTTCACCCGGACGCCGCGCGCGGTCCGGCCCCAGTCGAGCTCGCACAGGCCGGCGACGGCCGTCGCCCGGGCCGCCGGCTTGGCCGCCGGCGCGACCGAGTCCTCGAGATCGAGGAAGACCAGGTCGGCGCCGCTCGTCGCCGCCCGCGTGATCATGCGCTCGCTCCAGCCGGGCGTCGAGAGCTCGCAGCGGCGGAGGCGCCCCGAGGTCATGGGCCGCTCCCCGCGCGGATCTCGGCCCCGTGCTCGTCGAGCAGCGGCGCCCGGCGGCGGATCGAGCCCGGTGTGCGCGTGAGCTTGATGGGGACGCCGGCGATGGTCGCCGGGCACGAGCTTCCCGGCTGCTCGACCGGGACGAGCATGTCGCGCGCGCGGGCGTGCGCGTCGGCGAAGATGTCCTCCACGTCCTGCACCTTGCCGACCGGGAGGTCGGCGCCGACGGCGGCCTCGACTTCGGCCGCCGTCCGCGACGCCGTCCAGGCGCTCACGGCCGCCCTGACGGCGGGCGCGTTCTGTACGCGGGCGTCCGCGGTCGCGAACGGAGCGTCGGCCAGCTCGGGGCGGCCCATCGCGCGGGCCAGGACGGCCCACTGGGCGTCCTCCGATGCGCACAGGGCCACATGGCCGTCGGCGCATGGAAAGACGTCGAACGGGCAGAAGATGGGATGCGTGTTGCCCTGCGGCGCCGGCACCGCGCCGGTGTACGAGTGCTGGTAGACGATCCGCTCGCACAGCGACAGCACCGCGTCGTACATCGCCACGTCCACGAGCTGGCCGCGTCCGCTCCGCTCGGCCTCGCGGCAGGCCGCCAGGATGCCGACGGCGCACAGCACCGCCGGGAAGAGGTCGGCGACGCCGGGCCCGCACTTGAGCGGCGCGCCCGGGCCGGTCCCGGTGATCCCCATCAGCCCCGCGAGCGCCTGGACCGTGATGTCGACGGCCGGGGCGTGCGTGCGCGGCCCCGGCCCCGAACGGGGATCGCCGAAGCCGCGGATGGCCGCGTAGACGAGCCGCGGGTTGCGCTCGGCGAGCGTCTCGTAGCCGATTCCCAGCCGGTCCATGACGCCGGCGCGGAAGTTCTCGACCAGGACGTCGGCGTGCGCCGCCATGTCGGTCAGGCGGCGCCTGCCGTCCTCCGTCTTGAGGTCGAGCACGATGCTCCGCTTGTTGCGGTTGATCGACTGGAAGTAGCCGCCGTACGCGCGCAGCCCGTCGTCCGGCATGAACGGGCCGACGAGGCGCATCGGGTCGCCGCCCGGCGGCTCCACCTTGACGACGTCCGCGCCGAGGTCGGCGAGCAGCATGGTCGCGTATGGGCCGGCAAGCATCCAGGTCAGATCGAGCACCCGGAGGCCGTTCAGGGCGCCCTCAGCCATCCGCGCTCGCGATCCGCGCCCGCCGCCGAAGAGTGACGACCGTCTCGCCGTGCTGGTTAAAGCCGTGGTGCTCGAACGTGACGACGCCGTCCGACTTCTCCAGCACCCGCGTGGCCGCGGTCAGCGTGTCGCCCTCCACGACCGGCGCGCGAAACCGCACCGCCTCGAGGCCGACCTCGGCCGTCGCGTTCTCACCCGTGTCCTGCGTCGCCAGCCCGACCACGATCGCGAGCGTCACGCACCCGAATGCGACCGACCGCCCCGCGGCCGTCCCCCGCATCGCCTCGTCGTTGAAGTGGCCGTCGGACGTGTTCATCGTCAAAAGCGCCAGGCCGCCGACGTCCATGGCCGTGACCGTCCGGCCGCGCGCGTGGCGGAAGGCGTCGCCGACCACGTAGTCCTCGTAGAAGGTGCCCGGCCCGGTCAGCGCCATGCCGTCTCCCCGCGCAGGAGCGCCCGGGACACGATGTGCTTCTGGATCTCGGACGTCCCCTCGATGATCCGGGTCAGGCGCGCGTCCCGCCAGTGCCGCTCGACCGCGTGCTCGGTCGTGTAGCCGTTGCCGCCGTGGATCTGCAGCGCCTCGCTCGTCACCCACTCGGCCATGTCGCTCGCGAACAGCTTGGCGCTCGCTGCCGCGGCGTCGGCCTCCTCGTCCGCGTCGAGGCGGGCGGCGGCGTCGAGCGCCAGGCTGCGCGCCGCCGCCACCTGGGTCGCCATCTCGGCCAGCCGGAACCTGATCGCCTGGAACTCCGCGATCGGCCGCCCGAACTGGTGCCGCCCGGCGGCGTAGGCGACGGCGTCGGCGAGCGCCGCCGCAGCACAGCCGACTGCGCGCGCGGCGGTCTGCACGCGGGCCGTCGTCAGCTCGCGCATGCCGACGGCGAAGGCGGCGCCCTCGGTCCCGAGCAGCGCGTCCGGGGGCAGCTCGACGCCGTCGAAGTCGAGCTCCCAGCTCGTGATTCCGAAGTAGCCGATCTTCGGGATCGGGCGGCCGGTGAGGCCGGTTGGGAAGCTGCCGCGCTGTTTGGGCACGAGGAAGGCGGAGATGCCCGCGCTGCGCGACCCGGGGGCCGGCGGCGCGGTCCGGGCGTAGACGATGATCGCGTCGGCCCGGAGCGCATGCCCGCACCAGCGCTTGCGCCCCGAGACCCGCCAGCCGCTCCCGGTGCGCTCGGCGCGGCACGTGATGCCGGCGGCGTCGCTGCCGGCGCCGGGCTCGGTGAGGGAGAACGCGGGGATGAAGCTCCCGGCCGCCATCCGCCCGACCAGGTCCGCGTGCGCGTCCGCCGTCAGCACGGCCGTCGACCCGTTCGTGTACGCGATGACGCCGGCCACGCTCATCCACGCGCGGGCCAGCTCCTCGGTCACCAGGCAATACTCGACGACGCCGAGCCCGAGCCCGCCGTGCGCCGCCGGGATGGTGATGCCGAACCAGCCCTCGGACGCGAGCGCGGCGATGAGCTCGTCCGGGATCTCGGCCCGCTCGGCGTCCAGTCGATTCGCGATCGGCAGCACGCGGGCGCGGGCGAACTCCCGCGCCCGGAGCCGGAGCCGCTCCTGGCGCTCAGTCAGCCGCGGCATCGATCCTGAACAGGTTCGAGCGCTCGAGCTCGACCACGGGGTGCCCGTGCTGGTTCCGCCCCCGGGTGGCCCAGGTGACGACGCCGAGGCCCGGCCGGCTCCTGGACGGCCGGGCCGCGAGCACGCGGCTCGAGGCGTAGAGCGTGTCGCCGGGGTGGACGGGCGCGTCGAACGCGACCCGGCCGAGGCCGAGGAACGCCTCGCTGCGCTCGCTCAGGTCCTCCACGGACAGGCCCACGACGACCGCGAGGACGAGATATGCACTCACGACCAGCGCCGCGTGGCCGCGGGCGCGGGCCTCCTCCGCGTTCAGATGGAGCGGGTTGTGGGCGAGCGTCCGGGCGGCGAACGTGATCGCGTCCGCCTCGGTGATGGTGCGCCCCCAGTGGTGCTCGTAGTCGTCTCCGACGCGGAAGTCGGCGTACCCACGACCGCGGCGCCAGACGCGCGCAGTGCGCAGGTCCACGTCGCTTGACGCACGCTCCATCCTTGGTTAACAATATCACATTATTGGAGCGTCCAACCATGGAGGTGCGAGTGGAGAGCGACCTGATCTGCGTCGTCACGACGGATATCGACAGGGCGGTCGAGGAGGGGTTCAACGACTGGTACGAGCAGCACATCGTCGACGTGGTGAAGCAGCCCGGCTGGGTGCGCGCCTCCCGGTACCGCTGCCTCGACGGCGAGCCCCGCTACATGGCGATCTACGACATCGCCAGCCGCGAGCAGGGGGCGATCGGCTCGTACACCGAGTGGCCGGAGGCCATGCGGCGGATCCAGGACGCCGGCTACGAGGGCTACTGGCCGCGGATCGAGAGCTACCGCGCCCGCAACTACCAGCGGATCTCACAGGTGCACGCGCCGGGACGCTGACGGAACCGCCCGGGCCGCCACCGTAACCAGGAGGGCTCAGATGCATCCGAAAGAACGGCGTTCAGTCGCCAACAGGCGTCAGTTCCTCATGCGCTCGGGTGGTTGTGTCCTCGCGCTCTCGGGCGCCGGCGTGCTCCTGTCCGCCTGCAGCAACTCCGCGACCGGCGACACCGCGGGCGGCGGCACCTCGGGGGGCAAGGCGCTGGGGCCGCTCGGCCTGCCCCTGGCGCGCCCGGACAGCCGCGTCACGCTGCCGCGCTACCAGGATCCGATTGCGTCCGGCCTGCAGCCCGAGACCGGCGGGGACTTCACAGTCTTCAACTACCCGGACTACGTCAACCCGGCGCTGCTCAAGGCGTTCGGGAAGAAGTACGGCGTGAACGTCAAGCTGACGCCCTATGACGACATCAACAGCGGAATCACCCGGCTCGCCTCCGGCACGGTGCAGCCGGACGTGACGGAGATGACGCCCGACAACCTGGCCCGCGTCGTGGCCGCCAAGCTGATCAAGCCGCTCAACCTGGACTACATCCCCAACCTGCGCACGAACGTCTGGCCGCAGCTGGCGGACCCGTTCTACGACGCCGGGTCGCGCTACAGCGTCCCGTACACGGTCTACACCACCGGGATCTACTGGCGGGCCGACCGGGTGAAGAAGGACATCGCGGGGATGTCCAACCCCTGGGACATC